>CAZXXV010000165.1:0-8553 GCA_964644725.1 uncultured bacterium | reverse complement strand
CGCCTGCCGGGACCGGCACGGCCACCGGGTAGGTGATCCGTACCAGGTAGTTCCGGTTCGGTTCCATCACGATTGGCGTATCCCCGAAGTCGAACATGTTCATTCCAGCCGGCGTGCCGTTGCACGGCTGGTAGAGCCCACCGCCGGCGTTCGCGGCTGCGACCGGGAAGGTGTTGACGCTTTGGAGACCCGAGGGTCCCCCGCCTTCCGGGGCGCTGGACAGGTTGGGCAACTCAAGCTCGACCTTGCTGCCGCCTGAGATGATCTCGATAAACCCTTCATACAACATGGCGGTGTAGAAGTTCGCCGCCGCCACCAGGGTGGTTGCCACGTCCACGATGGAAACGATGGTGAACTTGATCGCCACACCGAGCTGCTGAATCTCGAACCACTGCCCTGCCGGGAGGATGCCGTTCCCCCGGAAGTTGGTGTTGATCTGGCCCTTACCACCGGTTCCCAAAGGCGTTTGAAAAAACGCGTACGCGCCCAGCCAGTTGGCGGCCCCAGCGACGATGGTATCGTCATAGAACCGCCAGCGCTTGACTTCCCCGACTCCGCCGGGGATCGAGCTCCCCAGCGCCTGCAACTCCGCGTAAGTGTGCGAGCGTCCGATCATGTTTCGTTCCCTCCCGTCTGCCCTGTTGACCGGATTCAAACTCGGTCAACAGGGCTCAGGATGTTGGTTAAACCAGCAGCGACGCGCGGGCCTTCAGAGGAATCCGCTCGTAACCGCCGACACGTCCCGCGAGCGGCTTCCGCTCGTAGCGGCCCACCATGCCAGGCATCCCGCCGGTCAGGTCATTGACCGCTCCCAACAGACAGACCGCATACCCGCCAGCCACGAAGGCGCTGGTGTCACGCCCCAGGATCCTTGGGGCAAAATACTGGATGCCGACTGGCACGGCGAGCTGTGCTCCACGCCGGAACCACCCGGTCAGGATAATCCCGGCCATCGGGAGCAAGGTGTCTGTGACGAAACTCGGTGCAGTCATGCCGAGCGCCGTCATACCGACCGTCTGCCACTTCGACACCGAGAAGAAGGCCCGGGCACGTCCCGGATTTCTCCGATACCGAACGACGTGCCGAACAGACATCCGCCGGCGCCGCGGGCTCGGGTCATTCCGCCGGGCGCGTGACTTCCGCCGATGGGTCGCCCAGTACCTCTTGAGCGCGGCGGGCATCCCGCGCCGGCGGCGGTGCTTCTTGTTTGCCAACATGAGCGCACCTCCCGGGGCGTTGGCGCGATGCACCCGCCCCTTCAATGGGGACCGTTTTCCAAACGTCACGGTGTCCCCGGCAATCGTGACGCGGGGGCGGCGCTGTGGGCCGCGCGTGCGGACTCTTCTCGGATTGTCCAACCACATTTCGGCCATGAGGACCCCCCTTTTTACTTTACGCCGGCAGATTCCTTGCACCGCTTCAGGTCGGTCAGCGGGTCCACCGAGTAGATATAGGCCACGCCGGAGACATAGTTCTTCAGAATCCTGTATCCCGGTCCACGGCATATTTCTTCAGCCTTGTCACAGTCGATGACTAGGCATTGGCTGTCTTGAAACACATCAGCAACACAAATCCAACTCAGCCGTATTGTAGGGGCGCACCCGGCCAGGACCAGGCACAACAGACCCGCGACAAAAGCCTTCCTCACCTGCCGCTCCCCTGGTCCACGGCTATCGGCGGAGCCTTGACGAACACCCCGACAGCGTTATAGACGTTCACGAGCGCATCCGTCGCCGTGGACGCGAGGCCAAGGATCGCGTCCTTCTGCGCGGCGGTTGCCGAGTTTCCCGGGATCGCCGCGATGGTGTCCACCACGGTCGAGGCCACGGAGAGGACAGCCTGCTTCTTCAGGGCACCGCTGCCCTTGATCGCGGAGTAGATGGACTCGACTGCCTGCACCAAGGCCGGCAGACCAGAAAAGACCGCCAGGATGATCTGGAGGATGCTCATGCGCCACCGCCTTTCTTCACTCCGCCGAGAGGGGCAACAGCTTCTTTATATGGTGAGGCAGCCGGCGTTCCGTCCGGGTTCGAGTAGTGTGCGAGGGCAGCCACGATCAGTTGTAGTCCGCCAAGGATTCCGGCCCCAAGCGCCTGATACTTCGGGGGAAGGATGGACCCGTAGGCATTGAAAAGTTGCAAGAGCGTCGCAACGGCCTGGACGGCCATATTCCAGGAGAACTTCATTCTCATTCTTTACTCCACAGCGGCTTCGTCCCGCGGATCAGAACCGACCCGTCCGCCAGGCCAAGGATCTTCACCCCGCGGCCAAAGGAATGCTTGTAGTCCCCCGCGTGTTCCCCGTGGCGATGATAGCGGACCTCGATCCCGGATGCGGGGAGCGTAGCGGTCACGCGAGGCCGAGGATTTGGACGACGCATGTAAGAAAACTGTCTTGGCCTTACTCCGTACCGGCGAGCGACATCCTCGTATGCGAGCATCTCTCCGGTGTGTCTGGAACGAGCGGACGGGATTGCGCGGGGGGACCGGAGGGCAAGCGCGCGGGAACTCCGAGCCGAGCGAAGCACCTTCGCCGTCTCGGCGCGCGTGAGGGGATTCTTTTTTCCCACATGAGTCTCAAGATACCGGCGGGCAGCCGCGTAACTCCCTTTCGTCGTCACTACCCACCATCCCCCTCGTCCTTCTACTTTCTCCCTCGGGTCCTGCTCCACCCTGGCAGGGAATCCTTTTTCAAGAAGATGTTGAGCGACAACTTGTGCTCCGCGTTTTTCCCAGAACGGACCATACAGCTTTTTTGTCAGGCTGTACGGGTTTGCTTTCGGCACCTTCAACCTCGCTTGTCTCGCCATGCTCATGGCTGCCGCCTTCGCCCGCTCGGGCGTGTACCCCGCATGGATGAGCGCGGGAATCTCCCCGCCGAGGAACCGGCGGGCCGCGGGAGAGTAGCGTCCAGAGGCACGCCGTGGATTCACTTTCTTCAGCAGCGCCTTCATCCCCCTTGCCCGTGTAGCCGGCGAACATCCCACACACCGGCAGCCGCGCTTGTGCCCGCGCATCATCTCAGCGCCGCTTCCGCTGGACGTGGTACACCCCACCCTTCGGAAGCACCACGACCAAGGCTATCGCGCCTAGCCCGAAGAGAATCCACGGGAGATACTGCCCGGTCGTCTTGACGCCCTCCAGGACCCCGCCTACCGCCTGAAAGGGCGCCTCCACGGCAGCGACCACCGTTGAGACGGTTCGCGTGAGCCACGATTCCTCGCCAGAGAATACGGCGCTCTCCGGCTGCCCCTGGCCGACCCCGCCGCCCGTCCCGCCCTCCCCTGCCTGAGACGCGGCAATGGACCGCAGCCGTGCCTCGTATTCGGACAAGGCAATGAACTCCAACGTCTCTGGGTCCCACACCCACCCGGGCTCAGCGAGAAATGGTTCCTGCACGTTGCTACCTCCGGCGCCGGCGACCAGGGAGGACGACCAGCAGCACGGCAGCTCCACCGACAAGCCACAGCCACGTCGGCACCCCGGCCACGGTCTGCGTTAGTGACGTGTACGCCGCCTGCGTCCCTGTCGCGGGGAGAGTCGTGCCGTAGATCGGCTTCCCGTAGCTGTCATAGCCGACGACTGGCTTATAGAGCCCCATGCGCTCCGCGATGGACAGCGCGGGTGTCAAGACGGACGTGAGCCAGCTCGTGACATCGCCCGCCGACACAGGCGCCGCCGACTGCGCGGCTTGGATGGCTGCCGATTGTTCCGCGGTCGCAAACTCCGCCACCCCCTCTTCCATGAAGTCTTGCCCTAGCATGGTCAATCTCCTTTCGCGCGCCTCCCGGCCCACACCGGAGGGCTTCCACCCAACAGTTGCGCTTCGATTGGTTAAGTCAATCGGCGTCCAGGTGCCGTCCAGTTGCGCCTCCACGAGCACGTGAGCATACGACTCCCCGCTGTCCCCCTGCACGACAAAGCGAGTCGGGTAGCCGGCGGTTTCCAGCAGGGTCGCCAGCAGGACAGAAGCATCATCGCAGTCCCCCATAAAAAAGCCCTGCCGGTCAATCTGCCTGAGCAAGTAACGTGGATCGTGAACGAGCTCGACCTCCACCGGATCCTGAATATAATGATAGCGCTGGCGAATCCATCCGACGATGGCCGCGGCCTCAGCGCCCGCGTTTTTCTCTGGCGTACCCGCCAGCGCGTCCTGCACGGCGGCGTGAGCGAGTTCCGATGTTTGGGAGATTGAGACGAATTGTCTCAGGTGGGAGAGCGTGAGGGCGACTCCAGCATCGCCGGTCGGCAGGGGGATTATTTGTGAATCGTGGTACGGCTCCACGGCCCCACCTCTGGAGGTTGGGCCGGGACTACCCAGGCGGGCCGTCTAATTATGGGGCGCGAGGGGCGGGCTCGGCTTCCAGGAATGAAAACGGCCCACCTGAGTCAGTCCCGACTTTCCCAGGTGGACCGTAGCATGGGACAAAATGCCATGTCAAGGAATATTTTGTCTCAGCGGACCTTTCTCGTCCTCTTTAGAGAACGACTGTGGAGTAGCGGATAGTGGATCAGCTGCGGACCTTGAGGCTTCATCGCCTCTCGCATAACAGGGAGAGCGATGCCCAGCATGGAAACCCCCTGCGCTTGCTGGTACATCCCTTCAAGGTATCCCTTGGCCGCGCCAATCATGGGAAGGTCGTGTAGAGACACCCCGTGAAAGAACACTGATGAGAGAATCTCTGACAGGCCAGGTCCCTTTTCCTCGCGGACGGTAATCGTGATACAGAACATCATGCACCCTCCTTTTTTCCCTCCTCCACCGTCTCACTTCTCAGGTACTCGTAGAATCCCTCACAGAACGCCTTGGCCTTGGGCTCCCCCGCCAGCCGGGCATCCAGGGCGCCCCACGAGGCAAACACCCCGCTTGCGGGCTGTCCCATGATGTAATCCAGCATCCCCGGGAAATTCAGGTCCCCGTAGCCGGCCAGGAGGTCATAAGCCGCCTTGGCAGACTCGGGCGTATGCTCCTTCTGACACTCAATAAACGCCATGTCCAGAAACGCCTTGACCACCTGGGCCAGCATTCCATTTCCTCCCGTCAACTGCACGATTGCCGCATCCGTAGCGCCAGGGCTTGGAACCACCGTCAGCGGTATCTCGGGAACGGCCACCACGCCGGCGACCCCGCCGGCAGACACCGCCGCTTTCGCCTGCGCCAAGGCCGAGGCCACATGCGGCAGGTACGGCCCCCACGTCTTGAGAATGTCCGCGAGGTGCGGGATCACCACCGCCCAGAGGCTTTGAGCCGGTCCACCCTCCGGCATCGCCTGTTGGAAGAACGCAAACATCTCCTTGAAGAGCGAGACGGTTCCCACCGCGTCCGCCCCAGCCGGCGCGGCCGCTGGAAACAGCCCTTTCACGGCGCCGATCAGCTCCACGAGCATCTTGGTTGTGTCCAGCGGGGCCGCCGAGGCCCCCGCGCCCATGCCCGCAAGCTTCGCCATGCCTTCCAGCTCAATCGCTTCTGTCCTGAGCTGTGCAGCTCTGCCGAGCGCCGCGCGCATGTTATCGAGAGCCCCCGGCACTTCGACAGGAACCAGCTCCCGCTCCAAGGTGCCCGCGCCGAGCGCCCCGGCGTCCGTAACGCCGATCCGAAAGCGAACAGTCTTGAACTTGCGATCCCTTCTCCCTTCTCCGCCAAACCAGTTGACGATTAGTGAATACTCCCCCGGTCCATGTCGCCTGGATACTTCCTCCTGCATTGTCTCGAAGTCCCCGATGACCGGCGCCGGATACAAGCTCTCGGCCATCGCTAGGGTCGGGTGCATGTCGGAAGGGAGCCGCTTGAGACTCACCCGCACCTGCCCTTCCCCCGGCAGGCTCCGCAAGAAATCATCGAACAGGTCAAACCCCGGACTCGGCTCCGGCTCTGCCTCTACAGCTTCACTGACAACAGTTTTTGGCTTTCCCACGGTTCCTCCATTTCCTGACCATTTTCACACCATTCGCTGCACCAATAATTAGCTGCTCCAACAGTTGGCTGTGCTAACTATTCTGTCTCTTCCACCTTCCGCTCCCGAAACTCCCCACAATCCCAAGATGAATGAACTGAAGGGAACTCCGTCTGCATCCTCTGACCACACACACGGTTAGAATCCATCATTATTGTTGGTGGAAACCGAACACACACCCCACAATTCGGCGCCGAAACCTCCCCGATGTTCGTCCCGGCCCCCGGATACCGTGAGAACCACTGGCAACCTCCGCACTCTTTTCTCATCGCCTCCTCCTAATCCTCTCTATCGCTTCCGCCAACCGCCGGAACTCCCCCGGATCCCCCCCCGCGTCTGGGTGCGCCCGCTTCACCCTGGCGCGGTAGACTGCCTCGCACACGTCCAGGGGGGCGCCAGGGAGCAGCCCGAGCGCCGTATAGGCATCATCATCCGACCCCCGGCAAGTTGCGCGGCGCGGACGAGGACCCGGAGGCTCAGGCGCCGCGCCGGAAACCGCCTGATCTATGAGCTGATCGAACAGTTCCTCAGCGAAGGCCCGGACGTATGACTCCCAGGCCGGCTTACGGCGCCTTGGGCTCATGCTCCCCGCACCAATCCAAGGTCTGCACCACCGGCCAGATCGTCATGTTCGCCACGCCACCGCGCTGATTGACGAGCCCCTGCGCGCACGGCGGATAGCGCCGGCAGCGCCGAATCGTCCCCGTCACGTCCAACGCCCCAATCTCCTTCTCTGAAAATCGGCATGAGCCACAGTTGACCGGGACATCTCCGTTGCCGCCCTTGACAGGCGGCATTTCCGTCCTCGTCTCTACGACAGGCGGCATCGTTCCCGTATTATCTCTCACCGTCCACCTCCATTTCCGACTCTTTCACCATCCACGCTACGCAGTACGCCCCAATGACCCCCTCAAGGGCATTCATCGACAGCGCCCCCGCGAGCCAAGGAATCGCCTCATTTGGGTTAAACCCGTTCTCTATCTCCATGAGCTGAGGCATCAGAACCGTCAGCGCGTTAATGTGCACCCGCTTCTCCTTCGGTGTCATGCTCATTTCTCCTCTTGGGATGCGACGGCGCGGGGGACCTTGAGCATCAGAGGTTTTCCATTCCATTGAACGCTTCATCCACCCTACGACGCCATTCGCTTTGAGGGAAGGTATGAGCGTATAGGAACGCGATTAGCTCACCGGTACTGAAGCCTCCGCGACAATGACCAGTTACCATCGCTTCCTGCGGTCCATATACATGACAATAGACTTCGTAGGCCCGCATGGTCACGACCCTCGGTGCAACGGCTTGTTCGCCTCTACGCCCTGGCGTCTGGACTGGATGCGTTTCAATTTCCATTGTCACCTTTCAATGCGACGGCGCGGAGGCCGCTGTCTCTCGGACCTATCCCCCGCTATTCCCCAAGGTCTGCCGCCGCAAGCGTCAAAAGTGGAGAGGCCCCCCGTCCGGATCAGCAGGAGCCTCCCGGTTGTGCGTTATGTGGCCTCAGACCCGCTACCGGCTTACTGAGCGCACCCAATGGCCTCCCGGCTGGCCTGGGGCTCTTGGCTCCCGGCACGTAGCGGAACCCCGGAAGCAGCATGCCTCGCCTGGCGGTTGCACTACCCGCAAAGGCCTGGTGGATTTTGTTGTCAAAGAAGCGCGTGGATGCAGGGCTCATCGCCTCCTGTCGTTTTGTCTCGGCCGGCAGAAACCCCGGCTCGTGTCCACGCGCCCGCTTATCCTACTTCCACATCACCCGAAAATTCTTCGCCGGGTTCAGGCCCCGGGAGGTCTTGACCGTCCCGAGGTACTGAATCATCACCAGCGAACCCTCCTGGATGTCGGCCAAATCAAACTTGGAATCCAGGATCGTGCATCCCCACACGCTGACGGGGCCGTGCCGCTCGACCATCAGCACGTAGAGCCGGGAGGCGTTCGGCCCAACGCCCTGGCGAATCGTGACGAGCTTCCCGGCGATGAATTGCCCGGGCGTCGTCCAGTCCACCGTCGGCGTCAGCGCCGACGGCGCCTCGTGCCACGCCTGTGCCGCGAAGCTTGCCGGCGTCGGCACGTCATCCTCGACGCCTCGCATGGCCGGGATGATCCCGACTTCTTCCAGCTTCAATGCCTTCTCCACCGCTTCTTGCACCGGCCCCTCTTTCTTTGGAGCCACCACCTTTTTCCGTGCCATTGTCCATCCTCCCTTTCCAATACGCGTGTGACTCGCGCTTCCCAACGCGCTTTCCGCCGGGACGCTTCGGCCACCAGACCCGGCGGCCATCTATGATTCGGTAGGGCATTTAGCGATCCTCGACCCGCCACAACGCGAGCAATAGTAATCCTACTCTGACGGGCTCTCCCTCGGATGGGACACGACCACCTCAAAAGCTGTCCCATCCCCTGGGTTTCCCAGCTCACCAACCAAGCCGCAGTCCATACACCTATACATGCGAATTCCCTCCTTCTCCTTGTGCCTCCAGCCATTTCAGCGTGAGGGGGTCCACGTGCGTTACCCATACGTCACCTGTTCCCTTCTCGATCTTGACCGAACATTCTTCCTTCTCTCGCGCTTCCCGAAGAAGGACCTCGCTTTCTTCAACCTGGGTTG
>CAZXXV010000164.1:0-8595 GCA_964644725.1 uncultured bacterium | reverse complement strand
TGAGGTGATCAAGAACTTCCTCTTCGACCAGTATCTGAGGGCGCATCGCCAGGCCGATGAGCTCATCAAGCGCGGCGAATCCAAGACGCTTGAGTTCAAGGCCACGCTGCGCTGGAACCTGCGCGAGGAGAGGAAGGACGACCAGACCATCACTCATGCGGTCCTCAAGACGATCGCCGCGTTCCTGAATACCGAGGGCGGCGACCTTTTGATCGGAGTCGCGGACGACGGCTCGGTGGTGGGTATCGAACCGGATCGCTTCGCGAGCAACGACGAATTCATGCGGCACCTGGCCCAGGTTGTCCGCAACGGCCTAGGAGACCGGGCCGGTACCTGCATTGACCCCAAGACTCAGGTGGTGAAGGGCAAGACCGTTTGCTTGGTGACCTGCCAGCGAAGTCCCGAGCCGGTTTTCCTGAAGTGGAAGGGTATCGAAGAACACCCAGACGGAGATTTCTACGTTCGAAGCGGACCCGGCACCGTCAAGCTGAACCCGGAGAGCAGCCAAGAGTATATTCGGACCCGGTTTCCGCTGGCGTCAAAGCGGGCTGGAGAAGCTAAATAGGAGCCTTGTCGACCACGGACAACCGGGACAAGGCAGGTTACCTACCAAGCCCGGGGTATCGTTTGCCCTCAACAGGGACGGCCGTCTCCCCGGAGGACAGGAGAATCCCGAGCTGATTGCGGAGGGGTACCGGACACCAATTAGGGGGTAACTGCTTGCCTCCATTCGGTGGCGCTGCCAATTCTTTGGATGCGGTGAGCCGGGTGGGTCTCCCGTGAAGCCCTATCCGCTGGTAGACGACCTCCTCCGGCCGGTGCGCCGAGTCGCCATGCCCCGGGCTCCGCGGCTGTATACGCCTGGGGCGACGATCCACGTGGTCGCCCGGTGCAACAATCGCGAGTTCTACTTCACCACCGGGGAGGATATCGCGGTGCTCCTCACTCACCTGCGGGAGATGCGCCGGACCTACGTGGTTCCAGTGTCCGGTCCGTTTGGTCTCCGCGCTGGCTAGGCCAGCTCCAAACGGTTGTCGTTTGGATTCTCGCGCCAAGAGCAGTTCCTCTCTCCAGCTCAACAGGGCGTCCCACTCCGGAAGGTGCGCACAATGTGGGTGCCGACCCCTGCGGTCCGCAAGAACTCCATCCGGTGTTTTCACATGATGTTCCTCATGGAGAATGCAGGAGATAAGGCGAGGTCGGACGGACTAATAATGGACCATAGGCCTCAACAGCGGAGTGTTTCTCAGCAGTCCTCCCGTTTTCGCTTGACGCGCTCCCCGGCTGCGATATGCTCCCCGCCGTCTCGGCCTGGGCAGGGCCTGCGCTGACTTCATGACGCCAGCGGGGCCACGCGGCCCGAAAGCAAATTCTTTATCACCCACCCGCCGTCACCACATGCCAACGCCGCCAGTGCGGGCTCGACTTGCGATGGAGCAACCCACATGGACAATATCTACGAACGTCTCGCGGCGAAGCTGGACGAGTTCCCTCACGGCTTCCCCCGCACGGAGAGCGGGGTCGAGTTGCGCATCCTCGAAAAGATCTTCGCCCCCGACGATGCCACCCTGGCGTTGCAGTTGCTCCCCATCCCGGAAAGCGCGGAGGCCGCTGCGCGTCGGCTCGGCCGCCCGGTCGAGAAACTGCGACCCATCCTCGACGGCATGGTCCACTGCGGGCAGATTATGTCGTTCCGCATGCGCGGCGAGAAGGTCTACGGGCTGGCGCCGTTCGTCATCGGCATCTACGAGTTCCAGCTCCCGCGCATGGACGCCGAGCTGGCAAGGCTCTTCGAGGAGTACGCCCCGCACTTGCTTGGCACGGTCGGCGGGGCCAAGCCCGCCCTCGCCAGGGTCATCCCGGTCAACGCGCGCATTGACGCGAAGGCGGTGATTCTGCCGTACGAGGACGTGCGCGGGATGCTCGCCGGCGCCCGCTCATTCCGGCTCATGGAGTGCATCTGCCGCACCGAGCAGGCGCACCTCGGCAAGCCGTGCTCCCACACCCTGGAAACGTGCATGGCCTTCTCCTCCCAGGAGAACGCCTACGAGGGGACCCTCGCCACGGGCTACGGGCGCACCGCCACGCGGGAGGAGGCGCTGGCGGTCCTGGACCTCGCCGAGCGCGAGGGCCTGGTGCACTGCACCTACAACGTGCGGCATGAGCCGATGTTCGTCTGCAACTGCTGCGCGTGCTGCTGCGGCTTCCTGCGCGGCGTCAAGGAATTCGGCGCGCCGCACCTGCTCGTGCGCAGCAACTGGGTGTCCGCCATTGAGACCGAGCGCTGCACGGCCTGCGGCGCCTGCGCCGGCCGGCGGTGCCCCATGGACGCCATCGCCGATCATGACGGCCGTTACGCTGTGGACGAGGAGCGCTGCATTGGCTGCGGCGTGTGCACCGTCGGCTGCCCAACCGACGCCATCACGCTCAGGCCGCGACCACGCCCGGAGCGGACGACCCCCCCAAAGACCATCGTCTCCTGGGCGTTCTCCCGCGCCGTCCGGCGCCGGGGGGCGCGGCGCGCTGCGGTCCAGTTCGGCGGGCTCACGCTCACAACCATGTGGTCGCGCCTCGCCGGGCGAAGAAGGGAACAAAAGGCGCAGGTCAAGGTGTAAGACCCCCGAAGACGGATGAGGCCGGATCGCACCCCGAGGGGGACGTAGCGCAGTTATGAAAGTTATGGATGGGGTCGCGGCTGCCCTGTCGCCGTCAAGGCAGGATCCTCCTCTTGACGGTAGAACGTCGTGCGAGAGCCCCCTCGGCCCGCTCCCCGAGGATCTTCCCCCGACCGGCTGGCCCGCCCCATGACGCACCCGACAACCGGCATGATCGCTGCCGGACGCGAATAGTCCGCCGCGAGTAGTGCGTCCCGGGAAATTTTCCCATTGACTCACCCGCGCCATTTGTGGTTGGATGTCGACACTCGACAAGCTGTTTCAGTCTCCGATCGGAGCGTTTCCGTGGCCCGCGCCTCGCAGGCTCTCCGTGCAGACCGCCAGCATTCCGTATCCCTCCGGGAGCGAGTGTTTGCCCTGACCCCCGTCCGTTATCGCAACATGGCTGAGCAGATCGCCACGGCCCTCCGCCAGGCCATTACCGATGGGAAGCTGCGCCCGGGGGCCCGCCTGCCGGAGGTGCATATCGCTCGCGAGATGGGGACCAGCCGGGCACCGTTGCGAGAGGCGCTCATCCAGCTGGAGCGGGAGGGGCTGGTCATCCGTCGGCCGAACCGGGGGACGTTCGTCACCGACCTCAGCGAGGAACTGGTGCGCGAGGTGGCCAGCCTGCGTGGGGTCCTGGAGGGCTTCGCCGCCAGCCTGGCCGTGAAGCGGCTGACCCGGGAGGATTTCGAGCGGCTGGAGACGATCCTCAAAGAGATGTTGACGGCGGCGCGCCGGGGAGACTTCCCCCGCATGATCGAGTGGGACTACCAGTTTCACGAATACATCATGCGCGCTTCGGGGCACCGCCTGCTCTACGAGACCTGGTTGGGCATGGACGGGAAGATCCGGGTCTATGTATCGGCCACCAACCTCATGTACGCAGACATGAAGGCGGTGGTGCAAGGGCACCTGCCGATCCTGGAGGCCCTGCGGCGGCGTGATCCCCAGCGGGCCGGCCGGGTCATGGCGGAGCACATGGGCGAGGTGCTGGAGCTGTTCCTGACCAAGGTCCTGCGGAAATAACGCCGGCAGGATGGGAACCGGTCGGAGGTGTTGCGGCAGGCGAAGCGGGCGCGACGCCTCGCGGTGGAGCGGCTGGGCCGCTGAAGCCGCCCCCCGGGAGGACGCATCCCGGCTGACGGGATCGGATAGGCGACACCCCCTGGGGCCGATTCAATCGTGCCCGGAGAGGTTGAGCGGATTGCAAACCACAGGTGGACGGCGGCCGCGAGCCGGGGATGACCCCGGGGGCGGCCGACCGTAACCGACGCGGCCGCGCGGCGAGCGCAGGCCGCAAGGAGGAGAAGCGATGAGGATCACGTGGAGATCTGTGGGAGTCGGGATCTTGATCGGTGTGCTGGCCCTGCTGCTCTGGCCCCAGGCGGCGAAGGCGGGCGAGGCGGGGCCGGTGATGCAAGACACCCTGAACACGGTCATCAAGCGGGGCGAGTTGATCGTGGGGACTTTCGACTTCTTCCCGCCCTGGGGGTTCCGCGATGCCCAGAACAACATCGTGGGCATGGACGTGGACATCGCCAAGGAATTGGCAGGGGACGAGGTGCTGAAGGTGAAGTTGACGCTGGTGCCGGTGCCGACGACGCAGGACCGGATCAACTTCCTGCTGTCGGGCAAGATCGACGTCGCTATCTCGAACTTCACGGCGACGCTGCCGCGGTCCAAAGCCATCACCTTCAGCAATCCGTACGTGATTGACGGGATCGGGGCCATCTTCCGGAAAGAGGCCAAGATTAAGACGTGGGCCGACCTCAACGAGAAGAAGGTGGCGGTGACGACGGGCTCGACCGGGGAGATCCTGGTCAAGGAGCAGGCCCCCAAGGCGACCCTGCTGCGCTTCGACCAGGCCTCCACGGCCCTCCTGGCGGTTCAGCAGGGCAAGGCGGACGCCCAGATCGAGGACTACACCTACACCGTGTACCATGCGGGGCGGGATCCCAAGAAGAGCCTCGGCTACATCGACAAGCCGCTCGCCTTCCAGCCCTACTGCTTCGGGGTGCGGAAGTTCGATCAGGAGTGGCTGAACTACGTCAACTTCTTCATCTACCGGCTGCAGCAGAGCGGGAAGATGAAGGAGCTGTACAAGAAGTGGTTCAACGCGGAGCCGTTCCGCGTCTCGCCGATCTGGTAGCCAACCCGAGGGGCGCCCCCCGGTCTTTCCGGGGGGCGCCCTGTCCTGCCGGGGCTGACACGGTATGCACGGATACGTCTTTCAATTCCGGCCCATCTTCCAGGAGCTTCCGCTGCTGCTCAGCGGGGCCCTGGTGACCATTCACATCTCGATCCTGACGCTGTTCTTCAGCTTCATCGTCGGCACGATGGGTGCCCTGTGCCGTCTCTCGCGCTTGCGGTGGCTGAACGTCGCGGCCAAATGGTATGTGGAGTTCATTCGAAATACGCCACTCCTCGTCCAGCTCTTCTTCATCTATTTCGGCTTCAGCCAGATCAACATCGAGGTGCCAAATTATCTGGCCGGGCTCATCGGTCTCGTGGTGAACAACGGGGCCTATCTTACCGAGATCGTCCGGGCGGGGATCGAGGCCATCCACAAGGGGCAGTTCGAGGCGGGCCTGTCCCTGGGGCTCAGCTTTCCGCAGCTCATGCGGTACGTGGTCTTCCCGCAGGCTTTCCGCGTCATCTACCCGCCGCTGTGCAACCAGTTCATCGGCATCATCCTGTGGTCTTCGCTGGTGTCCACGATCGCCGTCGAGGACCTAGCGCTGCGGGGGAAGGAGCTGGCTTCCACGACGTTCCGTTGCTTCGAGACCTATGCGGTCGTGACCCTGGTCTATGTGGTCATGACGTTGACCATCTCTGGTGTTCTGAAAGTCTTGGGTCGGCGATTTTTCAGCCGGCCCGCATAAGATTGCCCAACGAGTCGGGCCCGATGCCGGGCTCGTCGGCGACGAACGGCAATGCCCCAATACGTTCAGGATTCGCTGAACCTCTACGACGCCGTCCTCTTTCTCCAAGGGCTCGGGAACACCGTCGCCCTGTGCCTGGTGGGCCTGGGCCTGGGCACCTTGATCGCCCTGTTCGTGGGCTTGGCCCGGGCGTCGCATTTTCGCTGGCTCTCCTGGCCGGCCGGCCTGTACATCGAGGTGATCCGCGACTCGCCCCTCCTGATGCAGCTCTACCTCGTCTTCTTCGCGCTGCCGCTCCTCGGCCTGGATGTTCCTATCTTCGTGGCCGGAGTCGCCACGCTGATGGTCAACGCCAGCGCCTTCATGGCCGAGATCGTCCGGGCGGGGATCCAGTCCGTGGGCAGGGACCAGTGGGACGCGGCCCGGGGGCTAGGCATGGGATACCCCCAGGTGATGCGCTGGGTGGTCATGCCCCAGGCGTTCCGCGTGATGATCCCGCCCGGCGTCGGCTTGCTCATCGGGCTAATCAAGGACTCCTCGATCATCTCGGTCATCAGTTATTTGGAGCTGACCCGGGTGGGCCAGATCCTCACGGAGAAGACGTTCCTCTCCTTCCAGGTCTTCGGGATCGTGGCCGCCCTGTACTTCGTCTTATGCTACCCGCTGTCCCGCCTGGCCCTGTACGTGGAACGGAGGTTGAAGGTCGGTGGTTAAGGTCAAGAACGTCAACAAGTACTTCGGGCACCTCCACGTCCTCAGGGATCTGAGCCTGGACGTCAGTAAGGGCGAGGTCGTGGTGGTCATCGGCCCCAGCGGATCGGGCAAGAGCACGCTGCTCCGCTGTTTGAACTACCTCGAGCCGGTGCAGTCCGGCGAGATCTGGATCGACGGCATCCGCCTGGACCACCACAAGACCAACATCCGCGCCGTCCGGGCGGAGGTCGGCATCGTCTTCCAATCCTTCAATCTGTTCCCGCACCTCACCGCGCTCCGGAACGTCATGCTGGCGCCGCTGGTAGTGCGCAAGCGGCCCGAAGCCGAGGTCCGGCAGGCAGCGGTGGCCATGCTGACCAAGGTGGGCCTTCAGGACAAGATCGACGCCTACCCGTCGCAGCTCTCGGGCGGCCAGCAGCAGCGGGTCGCCATCGCCCGGGCCCTGGCCATGCAGCCGAAGCTGATGCTGTTCGACGAGGTCACCTCGGCCCTCGACCCGGAGCTGGTGCGGGAAGTGCTGGACGTCATGAAGCAGCTTGCCCGGGACGGCATGACGATGCTCGTCGTCACGCACGAGATGGGCTTCGCCCGAGAGGTCGCCGACCGGGTGATCTTCATGGACGAGGGCCGGATCATCGAGCAGGGGACGGCGGCCGACCTCTTCGATCGGCCGCGGAATCAGCGCACGAAGGAGTTTCTCGGCAAGATCTTGTAGGGTGGCCGCCCGGTGCCCGCACAAATGCGGGCGGGAAACGCATGGGAGAGACGCGATGGAACTCGACGGCAAGATGAAACAGGCGGTGGTGGGCTGGGACCTCAGTCGGGTGGTGTTCCGGGACCTGGAGCGGGACTATCCGGTGGTCGAACGGGGGGAGGGGATCTACCTCTATGACACCAAGGGCCGGAAGTACATTGACGGCTCGGGCGGTTCCTCGGTGGTGACTTCCATCGGCCACGGCAACAAGCGGGTGGCGGCGGTGATGGCCCAGCAGGCCGAGACGATCGCCTTCAGCCCCGCCCACTGCTTCGCGAACAAGCCGCACATCGAGCTTTGCCGCAAGATCGCCGAGATCGCACCCGAAGGGATGCAGCACAGCTTCCTGCTCTCCGGCGGGTCCGAGGCCACCGAGAACGCCGTGAAGTTCGCCCGGCAGTACGAGTTCGAGCGGAACAACCGGGGGAAGTGCACCGTCATCGGCCGCTGGCAGGGGTTCCACGGGAACACCTTCGGCGCCATGACGGTGAGCGGCATCACCTATCGCCGCCGGATCTACGGGCCGATGCTGGGCCACGCGGTGAAGATCCCGCCGTGCTTCTGCTACCGGTGCGACTGGGGGCGGACCTACGGCAACTGCAACCTGGAGTGCGCCCGGGCCCTGAGGAAGGCGATCCGCCAGGAGGGGCCGGAGAACGTCCTGGCTTTCATCGCCGAGCCGGTGGTGGGCGCGGCGTTGGGCGGCGTGCCCGCAGTGCCGGAGTACTTCCCCTTGATCCGCGAGATCTGCGATGAGTTCGACGTGCTCTTCATCGCCGATGAGGTCATGACTGGGTTCGGCCGGACCGGCGCCAACTTCGGCGTGGACCACTGGCACGTGGTGCCCGACATCATCGCCACGGCCAAGGGGATCTCGGGTGGCTACACACCGCTGGCCGCCGTCATCCTGCGGGACAAGATCATGAACCTGCTGCGGGAGAAGCACAGCAACTTCCGGGGCGGCCACACCTACTGCGCCAACCCCCTGTCGGCGCGGGTCGGGATCGAGGTGCTGGACATCATCAAGGAGCAGAACCTGATCGAGAACAGCCACCGCATGGGACTGCACCTGCTGGAGGGGCTCAAGAAGCTGCTGGACCACCCGACGGTGGGCGACGTGCGAGGGAAGGGCCTCATGGCCGGGGTGGAGTTCGTGCGGGACAAGCAGACGAAAGAGCCGTTCCCGGTCGAGTACAAGTTCGGCAAGCGGCTTTTCGAGGAGGCCTTTGCCCGCGGCCTCGTTGTCTTCCCCGCGAGCGGCACGGTGGACGGGGTGGCCGGGGACCACATCCTCCTGGCCCCGCCCTTCATCATCACCGCGAGCCAGGTGGACGATTTCGTGGCCATCCTGGATGAGGCCATCACCGCCGTCGAGCAGGCGCTGCCCGCGGGGCTGCGCGGATAAACAGGCGAACGACGTGCGGGCGTTTCCGGCTCTGGCGGATTCGGCTGTTCGATTGGACGGGAACCGCCAGGGACTACCGAACGCCCGACCCACTGAACCCCCGAACGCTTTAAGGAGGGTCAACATCATGGGTGCCCAGGTCTTCCGCGACTTCCAGAAGATCTACCCGGTGATCACGCG
>CAZXXV010000163.1:0-8636 GCA_964644725.1 uncultured bacterium | reverse complement strand
GGCGATTCCGACCGCATAATCTCCCAGGTCAGAGGCTCGGTTCCGCGCCAGAGCCCCCGGGGGCACCCCGAGGTGCGGGGCCGCACCCAGATGGTACCCAGGGCCGCGGGTCCGGCACGGAGGCCACCGCAGCTGGCCGACCCCGGGTACCCAACCAGAAGGTTGGGTGCAGACGGCCCCACCCAGCTCCAAGGGCTGGGCACCCAGCCCGCCAAGTTGACGGTCGAGATTGCGGGCTGGGTCCCCGTCGCGGCCCGGCGTCCCCAGGGGTAGCCCCGGGGGCACTGCAAGACTCTTCGAACTTGTGGGACTGGAAGCTAGCTGACCTGCTCCACCAGGTAGTTCTGGATACCCATCTGCTTGATCTGATCGAGCTGGGCCTCGATCCAGTCGATGTGCTCTTCTTCCTCCTTGAGGATGGACTCGAGGAGTTCACGGGTCCCGTTATCCCCCACCTCCACGGCCAGCCGGATGCCTTCGTTGTAGGCCCGGACGGCACCATCCTCGGCTTTCCAGTCATTCTTGTGCTGCGCCTCCACGTCGGCGCCGATCTCAACCTTGTTCAGCTTGGTCACGGTCGGCGACCCTTCCAGGAAGATGATCCGGCCGATCAACTTCTCGGCGTGCTTCATCTCCTGGATGGCCCGCTTCTCGATCGCCTTGTGGAGCCGCTCGTACCCCCAGTTGGAGCACATCTCGGATTGGACCATGTACTGACTGATGGCGGTCAGTTCGTCAGCAAGCAGTGCGTTCAGCCGTTCGATGATCCGGTCGTTTCCTTTCATCGTTCCCTCCTTTCACGCAATGCAGGTCGGATAGTCGCTCATGCAACCCGCGCCGGTCGCCAGGCAGCCTTGACCTTTCCGACCCTGCGAGTTCACAGCATCACGGCGCCGGAAGCCGCCGCCCGATAGATGCTACTACTCCTCATCCAGGGGCGCCAGCCCTTCCTCCAAAAGGAGCAGCGAACCGGACCTTGGCACGAGCGGGCGTAGTATGCCGTTCAGTCCGATCCCCAGAGGCCAGGTATCAGGACCCACACTGGCGTTTTCGTCAGAGATCGCAGGACAAGCTTTGCCCGGTGAGGCCTATCTGGCGGCCGTCCGCTGCGCCCCCTGCACGAACACGATCAGCGCGAGGATTAGGGCGAAAAACACCGCCGCGCCACCTATCCACTTGATCGGGTAGACGATTGGTCCGATTGCGCCAAAGCTGTAATTCGGATTGAGCCAGCGCCCCCAGAAAGCGACCGTGTCCCGCACGGGGAAGAGAACGACGCCGACGAGAGCCAGCCACGAGGCCCAGGAGCGCAACGCCATGCTGGCCTGCGTCTGCAATCCCACGATCACCCCGACGGCGATGCCGAACAGGGCGGACATCCACGCATAGAAGCGCATGTTGTAGCCGGCGTCCCGGGAGGCGTTCGGCACCGGGATGTACGAGGCGGGATAGTAGTTGGTGAAGTAAATCCCGCCCGTCCTGTAGGCGGGACCACGCTTCACATCAACGACCTGATGGTCCAGCAGGTTCGAGGAGCCCTTGGTGTCCACGACCGCGGCCGCCGCCTTGGTGTGGAAGGCGTGCAACGCGTTCGTCCGCTCGATGAAGAAGGTCATCGAGAGATACACCATGATCACGATCAGCCCTACCACCACATTCTTGTTGCCCATTGAAAGGTCCATGTTCCCCTCCTTTGGAAAGCACGGGAGGACCTTCCCCCCCGACTCTAATGTGCTGTCCCCTGCCCCCTCAATGTGCGCCAGGCTGCGCAAACCGTACGATGCCTACGATCATCGGGAAGACACTTGGGCTGCCTTGACGAGCAAAGCTTTCCGCAACTCGACCATGGCCAGCGTATCCCGCTCGCAGTATTTGAGGAGGGCCGTTCGGAGCCGTGCCTTTTCCTCCTCGTCAGTGACCTCGAAGATCATCCGGTAATACTGGAGGGATGCCATGCTTCCCTCTTGGATCTCCAGGTCATCGTACCCCAAGCCGGGCACAACCGCCGGCAAGACGGACTTGATCGAGAACGATCCCTCAACCCCCGGGTGATAATAGTGCGTTCGGATGACGGAGAGCAGGTCCCAGAACCGCTCGATCGCCCGATTAATGTCGGACTGGAATCTCGGGAAGGCGTCGGCCAGTTCCTTCAGGATCCGCGCCTCGTATCCGGAGTAGACACAGATGATCCCTTCACGGCCGATGGACTCGAGCAAGGTGAGGGCGAATTCCTCCCGGGGATCCTTTGGGTCAGTGCAGAGGTATTCCTCGTGCCGCACTTGCCCATCGCCGTTGATGATGTGGTTCGACCATTGGAATGGGATGATCTGATACGGCCTCGTGTTGGGATACTTCGGGGTGGCCGGCATGAACGTTTCGATGTCGAGATGATGGACCGGGTAGCGGACAGACGCAAGCGCCCTTTTGAGGTCGGGCCCGATCCATTCGACGTTGTCCTTCATCCGCTGCTGGATGCCGGAGAGCCGGAAGCCCGCTGGTATCTCGTCTATGGTTTGGATCCCCCGACTCACCAACTCCTGAAACGTCCGCTTGCCCCCCGGCAAGTAGAACACCCAGCGCGCCGGCTTGACCTGAGTGCAGTGATCCCAGAACGGACACTCGTAGGGATCGAAACAATGGTGATCGGGTTCTATGGCAGGCGGTGAGGAAGCGGCCGGTATTCCTCGCATCGCGGCCAGGCGTGGGGGAATATCCGGCTGACGTGCCGTGACCTCCTGCGTCACGTCCTCACGGAGAAACAACTGCCCCAAATCCAGGTTGTCGCCGAGATAAACATACTGGTTGTTAATGTGCATCAGTTCCGATCGCTCAAGCAGGATCCCGGCCCCCGCCAGCACATAGGCTTGGATGGCCACATCGTCGAGGTGGTCATCCTTGACCTGCGTGGACGACTTCACTTCACACAGACGCCATGTGTCCTCGCCGGCACGTTCCAGGATATCCACCCGGACCCGCACGCCCGCGAACGAAAACATCCCTTCGAATATCGCCGGGACACTGGGAGCCGCCATCAGCTCCGACGTCCGCGCAATCGCCCCCGGGATTCCCAGAGACTCGACGTCCACGAGAACACCACCCGGGAAGCACCCGCGGGCTAACTCCCCTATCTGAGTCCCCATCTCCAATCGGGCTGCGAGTTGCTCATCCGCCGGGCTCGCCAGCTCCGGCGAGTGCACGTCGAGGTAGAGCTGCTTGTGACACTGGAGGCCGGAGAGATAACCGGACTTGGTGAGATATGCCGAGGCGGGTTTTCCCTGAGGAGGTTCAATCATAAGCTGCTCCGGTGAGTGTGAGCTATCGCGCTCTTGACTCGCTTGATGAGCTACCTTGACGAATTTGCATCAGTTGTTGCCTCGACCGCCATAACCACTCGCCTGGACAAGGTATCTTGTTTTTCTCTGCAAGCCTGGAATAGTTTCGTGAGCCGACTCGGGTCAGGATCGGGGAACTCGAAGACTTCCTTCACCAGAAGCATCAACTCGTCAAAATCGTCATTCTCAACCCACACTGCGTCGCGCGAGTCAAGCCAGGACCGTATGGCCCTTGTGGCTCCTTCCGACCTACCCAAAATACTTCCCAGGGAAGAGCTTCAGGGGCCAAAGCTTCAAGCATCTTCTTGATACCGTGGTCATTGCCACCGTATCCAATGAAGATCAAACCTCGATCATGCGAGATCGTCCGAACCTGCCTCTCGACCTCTTCTTTCAGGGCAGCGGTCTCCTGAGCGGTGCTCTGCGGGGAGAGCCGATGGTCCCCGTGCAGCTTCACTATAATCGGACGGGTTCTTGTAGAACGAATATATCCAGCTAGAGACTCGTGCTGGATGACGAGCGGTCGGGTATCGGCAAAGAGATAGAGGGCGTCCGCCATCAGATCGTCGAAGTTTGTGGTAAGGACTACACTGAACGCTCCGCCCTCAAGAGCAATCTGCTTAGCCAAGACGGCATATCCAAACCCCGGGAACTTACCATCACACAGGCGCTCAATCTCACGCTGGCGATCTGCGGGGAACGGAAAGACCCTCTCGATGACGGCGCCGTACACCGCGGATGGATTCATGGGATCGTACTGTGGGAATTCCTCTTTGGCCAAAGCATCCACATCTTTTTTTGCCAAGGCCTCCACATCTTTGCTCTGGGGGACACACATATCACGAAGATACGGGAGCCATTCGCACTCAACGAGCGTGGCTGCATCTGGAATGCCAGAGGAGACAGAACATCCAGCGCCTAGGAAAAAGGCGAATCGCTTGTCTATCTGTTCACTCGCCGCCTTCAATCGCCGGACAAATTCTCCAGCGGCCATTCTGCGAAGGCGCTTCATCGCGCTCAACCTCTCATCGCACCCCGGATGTGGCTCCGAACTGAAAGCAGTGCAGTTTCATGGACCTGAGAATACGTCAACCCTCGCGGGAAATCGCCACCAGGTCAGTGTTGCGCGGGATCCCGTCCCCTCGAAGCCCTATGAGCAAGCTTCCTTGATGCGGGGAGACGCTAGCGCGGGTCGCCTGGTTCGGTCAAGCGCAATCACGAGGGGGGTGGCTCGGCGGGGTTCAGGCGATCGGGAGTTCATCCCGGACGGGACAGAACAGGAGGAAGCGTGACCGCAACCGCCTCTGAGTGGCAGGCGGAGGGCGGAGGCGGAATGAACAGGTCCGTCTGCGGGGTGTGGTGAAAGGCCTACGGGACCAGGACGATCTTGCCGAACTGCTGGCCCTCGTCCATGCGGCGGTGGGCGGCCGGGGCGTCTCGCAGCGGAAACACGCTGTCCACGACCGGTTTCAGACGACCCGCCTCGTACAGTTGCAGCATGGCGGTAAATTCCCGGGGGCTTCCCATGGTGGTCCCCAGGATGCTGATCTGGTTCCAGAAGACCTGCCGGATGTCCACCTCGGTCGCACGTCCCGTCGTTGCGCCGAATGTGACCAACCGGCCACCCGGCCGGAGGGCGCGCAGGGCCTTGCCCCACGCCTCCTTCCCCAGACTGTCAATGATCACGTCTGCGCCGCCCCCGGTTCGCTCGAGGACGATCTTCTCCCAGTCTTCTGAGGTGTAATTGATGGCGAGGTCCGCCCCCAGC
Organism: uncultured bacterium; assembly: GCA_964644725.1. GTDB lineage: Bacteria > Methylomirabilota > Methylomirabilia > Methylomirabilales > 2-02-FULL-66-22 > 2-02-FULL-66-22. The sequence continues at coordinate 3,536 of CAZXXV010000163.1, read as the reverse complement.
TCCCGCGCCCGCTCGAGTTTGGCCTCGGTGGACGACGTAACGATCACCATGGCGCCCGCCACGCGCGCGATCTGCAAGGCAAAGGTCGCCACGCCTCCGCCGATCCCCAGGATGACGACCCGATCTCCCGGCCGCACCTGCCCGCGGGTGATTACGGCGCGCCACGCGGTGAGCGAGGCCAGCGGCATGGCTCCCGCTTCCTCCAGAGACAGGGGCGATGGTTTCGGGAAAACATTCTCCGCCGGGACGACGACGAATTCGGCATAGGTCCCGGGGTCGGGGCCCCCCAGGATCTTGAAGCTCGGCGAGGGCCGGTCCTCGCGATCCCCCCAGTTGAGCGAGGGGTTGATGACCACCGCGTCCCCCACCTTCAGATGAGTCGTCCCCGGTCCAACCTGGGCCACGAGACCCGCTCCGTCCGATCCGGGAATCAGGGGAAGGCGATCGGCCATCTGCATTCCCATCCGGATCCAGACGTCCCGGTGATTCAATGCCGCTGCCTTGAGCTGAACCAGGACCTCTCCCGGGCCGGGCGCGGGTGTGAGGATCTCTTCATGTCGAAGCTGTTCGGGTCCGCCGGGCTGGTGCAGTCGGATGGCTTTCATGGCACGACTCCTCTTCCGGAGGGAAAAAACACGACGGCCGGGACCAGGTGGCGGGGAGGGGGGAGGGTTTCCACGAGGTCCCGACCGTCGTGACACGGACAGGATTAAGAGGACTTCCCTAAGTCCGCGTCGGGGAGGAATATACAGGGCCAGACCAAATCCGCCAAGCCTAATTGTGAATTGTATCCCAAACTGAACAACTGCGCCCCATCCTCGGGACGCGACGAAAGTCGGGGGCAGAAATTGCTGGACGCCCTTCCGGTTTATTGGTATGTGCAGGAACGTCTGACACACTCAACAGAACGGAGGAGCACGGATGGGAACTGACCTTTTCGATCTCAGCGGTCGCGTGGCAGTCGTGACAGGTGGGGGCACCGGCTTGGGCAAGGGGATGGCGGCCGGACTGGCGCAGGCGAGCGCCCTGGTCGTCCTGGCCAGCCGGCGGCAGAATGTCGTGGATCAGGCGGCAGAGGAAATCCGCGCAGCGGGCGGCAAGGCCGTGGGGATGGCCCTCGACGTCACACGATTTAAGGAACTCCCCGCGTTCTTCGAAACTGTGGTCAAGCGCCACGGCCGGTTGGACATCCTGGTCAACAACGCCGGGACAAACCGGCGGGCCCCCGCCCTGGAATATTCCGAGCAGGACTGGGACATCGTGATGGACCTGAACCTCAAGGCCGTGTTCTTCTGCTGCCAGGCAGCAGGGCGGATCATGAAGGAACAGGGCGGCGGGAAGATCATCAACACGGCGTCGCTGGCGAGCACCTGGACCTCTGTCAATCAGGGGGCCTACGCGCCCAGCAAAGGCGGGATCAAGCAGCTCACCCAGCATCTTGCCCTGGAGCTCGCCCCATTCCGCATCAACGTCAATGCCATCGGCCCGGGATGGTACCGGACACCGCTCAACGACGACCTCTTCCGGGATGAGGGCTGGGCCCGAGCCGTGACGGCGATGATCCCCTGGGGGCGAACCGGAACTCCCGAGGATTTGATGGGCGCGGTGATCTTCCTGGCCTCTCGCGCCTCGGACTATGTCACCGGGCAGGTCATCTACGTGGACGGTGGCATGCTGGCGGGATACCGGGTCCACCGGATGCCAAAGGAAGCCGTCTGAACTGGCAATCCGGCACCCAGGCAATTGGGCAATCCGGAAGACCGCGCTCGGATCACAGCTCCCACGATTTCTTTGATTGCCTCGTTGCCAGGTTGCCTGGTTGCCAGGTCGCCCGATTGCCAGGTTGCCTAATTGCCGGATCGCCCATGAGAATCTACGATGTGACGCGGCCGATCTATCATGCCATGCCAGTGTACGAGGGCGACCCCGAGGTTTCGGTCGAACCGTGGCTGTCCATCACCCGCGGGGCGCCTGTCAACGTCTCGCGCCTGGCCATGGGCTCCCACACGGGCACGCACGTTGACGCCCCGGCCCACCTCCAGGAGGGCGCCGTTGGGGTAGACCAGCTTCCCCTGGATATCCTGACCGGACCGGCTCGCGTCTTCGATCTCGCGACCTCCGGCCCCATTGACGCGGCCAGCCTGCGAGGCGTGGATTTGACCTCGCACCGCCGGATCCTCTTCAAGAGCCGGAACTCCGACCAATGGCGGAAAGGGACATCGCAAAGGGATATCGCCGGGCTCATGGAAGATGCAGCGCGGCTTCTGGTGGATTCTGGCGTCAGGCTGGTCGGCGTGGACGCCATGTCGGTGGATCCTCTGGAGTCCTGCTCTTTCCCGGCGCATCACATCCTCTTGAATGCCGGGGTGATCATTCTGGAAGGGCTGGATTTGTCCGCCGTCCCTCCCGGCGACTACGAACTGCTGTGCCTGCCTCTGAAGATCCGGCATGGGGATGGGGCGCCGGCGCGGGTGGTGCTGCGGGAGAGGGTTGGCTAAGCGGGCCGCTTCACAGCTCTGCACCGGGCGGTTCCACCGTTTTCGGATGACGGATGCTCAGAGCATGGCTATACTTGTTTGAGTAGGCTTTCGCCGGTCTCGGACGAGGAACACCAAGAAAGGAGACGAATGCCAGGCTCCCCGGACACCCAGGCCGCCCCCCGGTCGCGGAACAACATCCTCCTGTGGATTTCCCTCGGGGTGGCTGGACTGCTCCTGCTCTGTGTCGGGTCGTATTTCCTCTTCTCCAGCAATCCCATCATCGTCGAGTACCGTCAGCTGGCGCGGTTCTACTCTAGCAAGCGAGAAGTCAAACAGTTTCTGGCGCGCTTCGGCCCGTACGCCCCGTTCGCCTTCATCCTCATCCAGGCCCTCCAGGTCGTGCTTGCCCCGATCCCCGGTGAGGCCACCGGGTTCCTCGGCGGGATGCTCTTCGGGACCTGGCTGGGCTTCATCTACTCGACCCTCGGACTCACGCTGGGGTCAGCCGCGGCTTTCGGGCTCGGTCGCTGGCTGGGCCTGCCCCTGGTTCGCCGCCTGGTTTCGGATGAGGTGTACCACAAATTCGATTTCCTCGCCCGCACCGGCGGTGAGATGATCACGCTGATTTTGTTTATCATTCCCGGCTTTCCCAAGGATTATCTCTGCTTCATTCTCGGAGTGAGCCCGCTCCCCTTCAGGACGTTCCTGGTCCTCACCGCGTTCGGGCGGATGCCCGGAACCTGGCTCTTGTCCATCCAGGGAGCCAAGGTGGGAAGCGGCTACTACGTGGAGTTCGTCGTGTTCCTCACGGTGGCGGCTGTAGCTCTCTTCTTGGGATACATCTATCGCGATGCCGTCTTCCAGTGGGTGCGACGACGGCACGAGCCCGAGGCTGCCGAGAACAAGCAGGACCGGCTGAGCCTGTAGGCCCAAGGGAAAAGTCTCACCGCCAATCCGCCTTTGGCGGACATGGACGCCAAGACTCGCCAGAACTGAAGAGGCTAGGGGCAGATCTCTTCCCCAAACCGTCTGACGCCCTCCCCGAGGTCCCACTGA
>CAZXXV010000162.1:0-8676 GCA_964644725.1 uncultured bacterium | reverse complement strand
GCGCCGCATTGCCGCCTCCCGAATCGCCTCAACCCGCGATGGGGAACCGGGCCGCGTGGCCCTCGAAAAACAAAGAGTGGGCAAATGCCCACTCTTTGACGCCTGGACGATACCACGGCATCAAGAGGCGCGCAAGGGAAAAATCACCCGGCGCGCCCTCGGCCCCGCCACAGTCCCGCCGCAGGCGGGATTACTCCTCTTCCTCCTCCTCGGGCCGCTTCGCCTCGGCCACAACCTTCTCCTGGATGTGGGCGGGGGCCTCCTCGTAGTGAGAGAACTCCATGCTGTAATCTCCGCGGTCGCCGGTGATGGATCGGAGCCGCGAGTCGTACTCCAGCATCTCCGCCAGGGGGACGTTGGCTTTCACGGCCTGGTTGCGCCCCTTGGCCTCGATGCCCAGGACGCGCCCGCGCTTGCTGTTGAGATCCCCCACGATGTCCCCCATGCAATCGCCGGGGGCGATCACCTCGACCGTCATGATGGGCTCAAGCAGCGCGGGCTTGGCCTGGGTCATGGCCTTGCGAAAGGCCAGCCGCCCGGCCAGCTTGAAGGCCAGCTCGGAGGAATCCACGGGATGGGTGGATCCATCGTACAGCGTCACCCTGAGGTCCACGACTGGATAGCCGGCCATGGGCCCCCGCTCCATCCCCTCCAGGACGCCCTTCTCCACGGCCGGGATGTAGTTCCGGGGGATGGCGCCACCCACGATCTGGTTCACGAACTCGAAGCCGCCGCCCCGCGCGAGCGGCTCCATGTGAATCCAGCAGTCCCCGAACTGGCCCCGGCCCCCGGTCTGCTTCTTGTGCCGGCCCTGGACCTCCCGCGCCTTGGTCTTGATCGTCTCCTTGTAAGGGACCCGGGGTGTCCTGAGCGTCACGTCCACCCCGAACTTGCGCTTGAGCCGCTCCGCCAGGATCTCCACGTGGGCCCGGCCCATCCCTGAGACCACCGTCTCCTTGGTCTGGGAATCGTAGCGGATCTGGATGGTCGGGTCCTCCTCCCGCAGGCGGGTGAAGGCGGTGCTCATCTTGTCCTCGTCCCCCTTGGCCTTGGGCTCGACGGCGAAGGAGATGACCGGTGGGGGGAACGAGATCTCCGGCAGCCGGATGGGCGCCTTCTCGTCGCACAGGGTATCGCCGGTGCCGGTTTCCTTCAGCTTGACCACGGCCCCCACGTCGCCGGCGCCCAGCGACTCCACCGGCGTCTGCTGTTTGCCCCGCAAGAGCAGGATCTGCCCCACCCGCTCCTTCACGCCTTTGGTGGCGTTGAGGACGGTGGAATCCGAGGTCATGGTCCCCGAGTACACCCGGAACATCGTGACCTTGCCGGCATAGGGATCTGCCACGGTCTTGAACACCAGCGCCGCCAGCGGCGCCTCATCCTTCACCTCACGCCGGACGCTCCCGTTTCCCTTGGAATCGGTCCCCTCCACGGCCGGCCGGTCTAGGGGGGACGGAAAGCACTCCGCCACGATGTCCAGGAGGGGGGACACGGCGATGTTCCGGGCCGGCGCACCGCAGAGGACCGGGAAGAGCATCTGATCCCGGATACCACGAGCCAGCCCCTCCTGCACCTCGGCCTCGGTCAGCTCGCCGGTCTCCAGGTACTTCTCCAACAGCGTGTCGTCCGCCTCGGCCACGGCCTCGACCAGGGCGGCCCGCTGCGTCTCGGCTAGGGACTTCATCTCGTTGGGGATGTCCCCCTCCGTGGCCTTCCCGGAGCCGTCGGTAGGGAACCGAATGGCCCGCATCCGGGTGAGGTCCACCACGCCCGCGAATCCCGCTTCCTGCCCGATGGGGACCTGGATCGGGACCGCCTTGGGCGAGAGGTTCTTCTGAACATCCTCCAGCGCGCGGGCAAAGTCGGCCCGCTCCCGGTCCATCTTCGAGATGTAGATGGCACGGGGAAGGTCGTAGGCGGCGGCGTAGCTCCACACCTTCTCGGTCTGGACCTTCACCCCATCCGGGGCGCCCACCACCACCACGGCGCCATCCACCACCCGCAGGGCGTTCTTGGCGTCGGTGAGGAAGGCGGCGAAGCCCGGCGTGTCAACCAGGTTGAGCTTGCGCCCCTTCCATTCGCACCAGGCCATGGCGGCGCTGATGCTGATCTTGCGGCGAATCTCGTCCTCGTCGAAGTCCGTGGTGGTGGTGCCATCCTCCACCCGGCCCAGGCGGGTCGTGGCCCCAGCGGTGAAGAGCATGGCCTCGGTCAGCGTCGTCTTGCCCGCGCTCCCGTGGGCAACCAGGGCCACGTTTCGGATCTTGGCGATTTCAGGTCGTTTCATCGTGCGCCTCGTTGTTCAGCGGAATGGATCGGGTTCGGCTGGCGGGTCGCCGCGGCGCGGCCCGCGAAACTGGCAGACCTGCTTAGGTAACACATTTACGTCCGGCTGCGCAAGGGAAAACTCCCCTTTCGTTCATGCCAGCCCGGCCGCGCCACCGGCCCGGACGGCCGGGAGCACGGATCCACCCTCCGGCATCACGGCCACCCAGGGCCGCGGACCCGCCGCCGTGAGAGCCGCCGTCAGGGCCGCCCCGGGGTCCGAAAACGGCACGAAGCCCATGGCCCGGGCCTCCGCTGCGGGCATGGCCGACACGAGATAGATGGCCGCCTGCTTCATGGCCAGCGCCACGGCGGCCGCCTTGTGCCCGCCCAGCACGAACTGCTGGCGGATGCGGGCCAGGATGGCATCCGGACCCCCGGGATCCCGCATCCAGGCCTCGAACGTGCCGCTGCCCAGACCCTCCGCGCACTCGGCGATGAGCACCACGATCCCTCCGGGGCGGACCGCCAACCGGGCGTTGTCCAACGCCTTTTGGGCCTGGTACAGGTTGATGTCCTTGGGGTAGCCGCCCGCGCTCACCACCACCACGTCCGCGGGGCGGTCGAGTGCCGCCCGGCCGAAGGCGTCCAGCTTCGCGCAGCCCGCCCGGTGGGCCGTCCGAGGGTGTCCGGCCACGGCCGCCACGACCTGGTGCGCCTCGTCCAGCACCACGTTCAGGATGAAGTGGACGCCGATCATGGCCCCCGCGTCCTCGATGTCGTCACGCACCGGATTGCCGTCAAGGTTTCCGGTGGTGGCCCCCGGCTCCGTCATCATTCGGTGATTGTGCTGGATGGTCCGTTCGCTGCACACCCCAGGGACCAGGGCCTTGACCCCCCCGCTGTACCCCGCGAAATAGTGGTACTCAATCACGCCCACCGCGATGCGGAGGTCCGCCGCCAGGACCGGCCGAAAGACCTCGATCGGCGTCCCGCGCGGCGTCGTCCCGACGGACATGACGTCGGTCGGATCCGAATCGATGCACCGCACCCGGCGGAACGCCGCCGGACCGGCCAGTCCCTCGCGCTCGGCTGCGGTGTGGCCCCGGTGGGTGCCCAGGCCGAAGACCACCGTGATGTCGTCGTCCGCCACCCCGGACCGGGTCAACTCCTCCAGCAAGAACGGCAGCAGGCGCGCCGATGGGCAGGGTCGGGTCACGTCCGAGGTGACGATGGCCACCCGCTGACCCGGGCGCGCCAGATGGGCCAACCGGGGGCTTTCGATCGGGGCCGCCAACGCGGCCCGGAGCAGCTCCGGCTCATCGGCGGTCGGGGCGACCCGTCCGGGGGTGAGGATCGCCAGCCGAACGGAGCCGTCGGGGATGCGGAGGGTTCGGGTGCCGCGCCCGTACTTGAGTGCCATCTCCATCGAAGTCCGGTCCTCCTCCGATGCCCCTCGCGCCGCCCTCCCTCAGAGGGGGAAGGCAGGCGGGGGAAATGAAAAGCGCTCCTGCCGGATCGTGCTCTTTTAGCACGAGTATGCTTGGGTAATCAAGCCTGGTCAATCCCGCGCCCACAGCGGTTCCGCGAGGATCAGGCCACCACAGACGCACCCTGGCAATAGCCGCCGATCACCCTGATGTGATGCCCTGTGGCGGCTCGGCCGAGCGCCGAGTGGGTACCAGGTGGCATCGGGTGGGGAGGCACCGTCGTGTCACACAGGTCCATTCTCGCCATTCTTGCGCGGGCGGTGGCGGAGCGGAGTGCTTACAACCAAATCCATCCGTGGCCTCCGCGGCGGACGCGACACGAGTTGCCCAACACGACGGACGGTGAATGCGGGGAAACTACGTGGTCAGGAAGGTATCCAGCTTGAGAATAGACATGAGAATCACCACCACACTGATCAGCTTCAAGACCCCCACAATCAGACAGGTCTCCACCAGGCCGAGAACGGGAAGAAGCGCCACTCCCCCGACGATTCCCCCTGCCCAGCCTCCCAACAGGTCGGCCGCATAGAGCAAACCTACGGTGCCGCCGACATTCCTAGAGAAGTTCAGATAGATCTTGCTCGCCAGGGGAAACTCCATGCCGATGAGCATACCAGCCAGGATAGAGAGACCCAGGAATACCATCTGCGGGAACAGCTTCGCCACGGGACGGTCCAAGTAAGGGCTGAGCCCGAGGAATATGAGGGGAAGCAGCCCCGAGAACATGACCATGGCCACCTCAATCTTGAGAAAGAACGCCACATCCTTTCGCATGCGTTCCATCAGCGAAGTCACCGCAAAGCTCCCAACCGCGGTCCCCGCCATGAAAGCAGTCACCAGGAGTCCAACCCAGAAGAAAACAAATCCGTAAAGAGCTTGAAATGTAAAGATCAACGCCAACTCAAGAATCATCCCGGCAAACCCAGTTGAAGCGATGGCCACAGGCATGCTTGCCTTGGCAAGTGCCTTCAACCTTACACACAAGGCAATGAACACAACCGCAATGACGGTCAAGAAAGCGATAATGTGTTTGAAATCCACGTTTTCAATTCGCGCAAACACTCGCTGAAGACCAGGAGAAAACAAGGCGTTCCAATGGGAAAGGCTGTAATAAACACCCAAGGGTTTGAAATCCTCGTTGATCCTGTCGGTGGCTCCTCTGAGAGAATCAGAGAACCAGCGGGACCATCGGGGATCCAGTTTATATCGGATGTGAGCCGGAGTGAGAAAGCGCACAGCAAGGTCCGCATCCTCGAATCTTCGGATGACACCATCCATCCCAACGGAAGAGAGGTTCTGGGACGGCAAGGCCAGCACGAGATTGAAGCCGTCTCCCGGGATGACGCGGACACCCGGGTAGACGTCCTTCAGTGTGTTGATGATGCAGGCATTGAGGTTTCTCAGTTCCTTGCTCATATAGGTTGTGGATCCGGGCAGGCTGAAGGCCACGATGCCTTCAGGCTTCAATTTCTTCTTCGCCAGAGCGAAAAACTCCCGGGTAAAGAACCGGTTTGTCTGCAAGTCTTGTGGGTTTGACAGTCCGACGAAAACCACGTCAAACAGAACTGACGTCTCCTTGAGAAAGAGCCTACCGTCCACGTAGTGAACACGAACCCTCGGGTCTGCGAGTTCCGCATCGGTCAGGGGGGTGGAAAATCGCTTGACCAACCTCAAAATGAGCGGGTCGAGTTCTGCATAGTGGACACTTTCCACCGGGTGCTTCAACAGCTCGTGAATCACTCCTCCAGCCCCGCCACTGATGACGAGAATCTCCTTCGGATGGGAATGAAAAAGCATGGGCAGATGGGCGAATTCCTCCACGAAGATTATGTCCGGCGTTGGTGCAGTGATGACGGGTATCCCGCCCAAAAAGAACGTGTACTGCCCCTGCCTTTGTATGACCGTCACATTTCCGTAGATGGAATTCTCATAGTGAACGACATCTTGAGATTGCCACTGCTTCTGTATCGAAAGCTCATGAATCCTCTTCGCGGGCGAGCCGAAGACGGCATAGGCAGAGAGGGCCAGCAAGATAACCGAGGCACCCGATAAGAGGCTGTTGAGAACTGGGCGCTCGCCTTCCCTTTCCCGATTGCAGATGGATGCCATCCCCCGTCGAAGACGAAGCAGCCACACGCATACCATGATGTTCAGCAGGGATACCCCCAAGGCGATCTGGAAGGACGTGAGGCGGGTGATGAGAAGATACGCAAAAACGAGGCCCCCCGCGAGGGTTCCGACTATCTCAAGGAAGTAGATCCGCCCTATACCCGAAGCCTCCTGTTTGGAAAAGGCCGCATCTATCTTACAGGCGACCGTGAAGAGGGCCCCGTGGGAAAGGCTCACAGGCAGAAGAATGAGGAAAGAGGAATAGAATATCTGCTCAAGCCCTAATCCCTCACCGGGGCTCACACCAATGATGCCCTTCCACGTTCGGGCAAGATACACGGAGAGGGGAAAGGTCATCGAAAAGAGAAGGGTGAGTGCCACAAAGGCGGGCACGCTGTTCTTGGCTTTCTCGACGCCTCTTCCTGCGAGGAAGGAACCCGCGGCCTCCAGGATCAGCCAATTCGCCAAGGTGATACCGATGGATAATTCATTGCTCAGGAAGGTAATGAGGAGTTCCCTCAGCAGCAAGAGCTGTGCGATGATGCCGCTCAGGCCCAGGATCAGTATGGCGCCAAGAAAGCCCAGCACGGGATACCTCCCCCATCCGAGCACATCACGCCGAGGATTCTTAGCACGGATTTATCACCTTGTCCTTTTAATCCCGGACGATTCCCTTGTTTTTCTGGCCGCCAACGACTATATCTTATAGATGAAAGCAAACAATGGAGCAATCCCATGAGCGAATCGATTTCATCTCCTTTGGATACCCTCCCCTCCGGGGGCCCGGGCCACTCTGAAGGTCTCGAAAATCATCGGCTGACCAAGCGGGAGTTCCTGCAAGTTTGCGGAACGGGCCTCTGCCTCCTCTCAGCCGCCCACCTGTTCGGTTTTCCGAAACCCTCGCGTGCCCAGATGGCAAAGAAAGGGCTCATCAAGACAAAGCTTTCCCCCTATTTCACCAGTCTAGGTGGGGGAGACATCCGTTGTGAGCTCTGCCCCAGGCGCTGCCGGGTATCCGGCGGGAAGAGGGGGTTTTGCCGGGTCCGCGAAAACCGGGACGGGAAATATTACAGCCTGGTCTACGGGAACCCCTGTGCGGTCAATCTGGACCCCATCGAGAAGAAACCCTTCTTCCATGTCCTCCCCTCCACCTCGTCCTTTTCACTGGCCACGGCTGGGTGCAACCTCCAGTGCAAGTTCTGCCAGAACTGGGAAATCTCCCAGGTCTCGCCTGAGGATGTGTACAGCTACGAGTTCCCGCCGGAACTCATCGTGCAGAAGGCACAGGAGGTCGGGGCCCGTTCCATCGCGTACACCTACGTGGAGCCGACCGTATTCTACGAGTACATGGTGGACATTTGCCACCTGTCGAGGAAGGCCGGCCTCCTGAACGTCTGTCACACCAACGGCTTCATCAATCCCGACCCCCTCAGGGAGCTGGGCAGGGTCATGGACGCCGCCAACTGCGACCTGAAGGGGTTCACGGCGGATTTTTACCGGGACATGTGCAACGGGGAACTGAACCCTGTCCTCGAGACGCTCAAAGCGCTGAAGCGGCAGAAGGTCCACCTGGAGATCACCAACCTCGTGATCCCCACCAAGAACGACGACGCGTCCGCGGTCAAGGAGATGTGCCTCTGGATCAAGACAGAGCTCGGCGAGGAGACGCCGATCCATTTCTCGCGGTTCTACCCCCTCTACAAGCTCCGGAACCTCCCCCCGACGCCCGTCGCGACCCTGGAGAGCGTCCGGGCCGCGGCCCTCTCCGCGGGTCTTCAGTATGTCTACATCGGAAACATCCCGGGCCATCAGGGGGAGAACAGCTTCTGCCCCCGGTGCAAGAAACTCATCATCCAACGGACGGGCTACATGGTCGGAGAGGTGCGCCTCAAGGCAGGAAGGTGCGCGTACTGCGGGAACCCGATCCCGGGAATCTGGGGATGAGGGCCGAACGGGTTCCCTGACGACTGCCGTCCAATCAGCGCCGCCGGTAGAGGTCCCTGAGTGTCACGGACATGGGGTCGAGGTTGGTCAAGCCATATTGTTCGGCCCACTCCATCGCTTCCAGGAATTCCTGCACGGTGATGCCGCGGGAAATGGCGGCGTATTCATAGGCTTTGTATTCCACCCGGTACTGGGCCATGATGTTCACATAGGTGGCTTTAGGGAGGCTTTCCGCGACCCACTTCACGAACTTTTCCGTCCCGGCCACCCGGTTGGGCATGACCAGGTGCCGGATTATCAAACCGCGCAGGGCAATCCCCCGCTTGTCCACCATGAGCTCACCGACCTGCCGGTTCATCTCGATGATGGCCCGCTTCGTTGCTTCAGGATAATCGGAAGCCCCGGCCGAATATCTCGCCGCCTGATCGGAGTCCATGTACTTCAGGTCCGGCATATAGATATCCACGATCCCGTCCAGGATCTTGAGCATCTCCAGGCGCTCGTACCCGCTAGTATTGTAGACCAGGGGAATGCGCAGGCCCTTCTTCAGGGCAATCCGTGTGGCGCCCAGGATGTTGGGCATGACGTGTGTCGGCGTGACCAGGTTGATGTTGTGGCAGCCGATCTTCTGGAGGTTCAGCATCATCTCCGCCACGTCTTCATCGGTGATCTCTTTCCCTCTCCCCTCGTGGGAAATGGGCCAGTTCTGGCAGAAGACGCAGCGGAGATTGCAGTTGGAGAAGAAAATGGTGCCGGATCCATGCTGCCCCACCAGCGGTATCTCTTCCCCGAAATGAGGCTGGGCACTGAAGACGACAGGCCGCGCCGGAGCGCGGCAGAATCCCCGCTCTCCCTTCGTCCTGTTCAC
>CAZXXV010000161.1:0-8707 GCA_964644725.1 uncultured bacterium | reverse complement strand
GCGCAAAGCTGAAGCTCAGGGCGAGCACTTCCAAGATCACGTTCAAGGATGAAACCGTGCCGGTCGAAGGGGACGTCATCCTGAGCGTTGGCGGGATCGAGTTCAATTCAAAAACACCGAGGCCGTTCGCGAGTATATTCAGAACCTGAAGTCCGGGGACACTCTCCGGGTCAAGATCCTCCGGGGCGGCACCACGCTGAATCTCTCGACCCAGATCCCGTGAGGAGCGGACCCTGAAGGCGACACAGGGGATGCGTGCCCAAGGTTGTCGGAGCTGATCGGCACGTGATAGCATCTTCGAGATTCGGGGGATCGTTCTTGAATGCCCTGCGGGTACCACGCTGGCATGCACCTGATTGGGTAAGGTGACGGGCCGCTCTTGGGCCCGCGTCCCCCCATGGAACTCATCAGCACGCACATCAATGCTGACTTCGATGCGCTGGCCTCCATGGTGGCGGCGGGCAAGCTGTATCCCAAGGCCCGTCTGCTCTTCCCGGGCTCGCAAGAGCGGAACGTCCGCGACTTTCTGCGCGAGACCCAGTTCCCCCTCCAAGCCGAGCGCCTCAAGGGGTTCTCCCTGCAGGAGGTTCGCCGCCTCATCCTGGTGGACGTGAAACGGATCACCCGGATCGGCCCGATCCGGGACATTGTGGGCCGCGCCGGACTGGAGATCCACATCTACGACCACCACCCGGCCCATCCCAAGGACATCGCGGGCAACCTAGAGCTCCTGCGCGAGGTGGGGGCGACCACCACCATCCTGCTGGACCTCCTGCGGCAGCAGGAACTCCCCCTCACGCCCCAGGAAGCGACGCTCTTCGCCCTCGGCATCTACGAGGAGACCGGGCTGCTCACGTTCACCAACACGACGGAGGCGGATCTGCACGCCGTGGCCTACTGCCTGTCCAAGGGGGCGAATCTCGGCCTGGTCTCCGACTTCATCCGGCGCGACCTCACGGCCGACCAGGTGGGGTTGCTCAACGAGCTCATCAAATCGGCCGAGACGTACACCATCAACGGGGTCCGGGTCGTGATCAGCACCGCCTCGTTAGACCGGTACGTGGGCGATCTGGCCATGCTCACCCACAAGCTCCGGGACATGGAGAACATCAACGTTCTGTTCACCCTGGTGCGGATGGACAACCGAGTCCACATGGTGGCGCGAAGCCGCCTGGAAACGGTGGACGTGGGCGAGATTGCGGACGCCTTCGGCGGGGGCGGCCACGCCACCGCATCTTCCACCACGGTCAAGGATTTCACGCTCTTCCAGGTGAAGGAGCGATTGCTGCAGCTTTTGAAGGAGCGGGTCCGCCCGCTCAAGCAAGCCCGGGACATCATGACGGCGCCCGTCAAGGCGATCCCGGAGCGCTTCACGCTTCGCGGCGCGGCCGAGATCATGAACCGGTTCAACCTGGCCCACCTCCCCGTCGTGCGGCGCGGGGAGATGGTCGGCCTGATCACCCGCGAGGTGGTGGACAAGGGCATCTTCCATGGATTGGGGGACGCGCCGGTTCGGGATTACATGTCCGGGGAGTTTCCTCGCGTGGGCCCGGACGCCCCGCTGGCGCAGGTGCAGCGGCTCATGGTCGAGCGGAATCTGGGCTTCCTCCCCGTGGTGGAGGGGGGGCGGCTGCGGGGGGCGGTGACGCGCGCCGATCTCCTCCGCCACACGTACCAAGACCTCCTCAAGCGGCCGACCTTCCCCGCGGCTGGCGAGCGAGAGCTGGGCGAGCCCGTGGCGCGGAACGTGGCCGCCCTCCTGGCCAGCCGCCTCCCGCCGCGGATCCAATCGCTGTTGCGATCGGCCGGCACAGCGGGAGGCGAGGTCGGGACCAAGGTCTATGCCGTGGGCGGCTTCGTACGGGATCTCTTGCTCCGGCAGGAGAACCTGGACGTTGACCTGGTGGTGGAGGGGGACGGGATCGCCTTCGCCGAGGCGCTGGGGCGGCGCCTCGAGGCCAATGTCACCAGCCACCGGACCTTCGGCACCGCCATGCTGACTCTGCCGGACGGCTTCAAGATGGATGTGGCCACCGCACGCACCGAGTACTACGAGTACCCGGCGGCGCTCCCGACGGTGGAGCACAGCTCCATCAAGATGGACCTGTACCGCCGCGACTTCACCATCAACACGCTGGCCGTGTGCCTGAACGCCGACCGGTACGGTGAACTGCTGGACTTCTTCGGTGGGCAACAAGATCTCCGCGACAAGACGCTCCGGATCATCCACAACCTGAGCTTCGTGGAGGACCCGACCCGCATCCTGCGCGCGGCGCGGTTCGAGGTGCGCTTCGGATTCCACCTGGGCAGGCACGCAGAGCAGCTCGCCATGAACGCCGTCCAGATGGGGTTGCTGGGGAAAGTAGCGGGCATCCGACTCACCACCGAGCTCCAGTTGATCCTCCAGGAGGCCCGGCCGTTCGCGATCCTGCAGCGACTGGATCAGTTGGGTGTCCTGGCGGCCATCCATCCCCGATTGACACTGGGGTCGGACATGGAGCAGCGATTCCAGCGCGTTGGAGAGGTCCTGACCTGGTACGGGCTCCTGTACCAGGAGCCCTCGGCCGCCTCCTGGATCGTCTACCTCCTGATGCTTTTTGGGGAGCTGCGTGGCGCCGAGTCCCGTGCCATTTTGCGGAGGCTGAATCCGCCTCCGCGCATTGCGACAAAGGTCAGCTGGGACCTGGCCCGCCTGCGCGCCCTGGCGCGCCAGTTTCAGCAGGCTCGGGAGCTGCCCCACAGCCGCGTGTACCGATGGCTGGTCGACGCCTCGCTGGAGAGCATCCTGACCCTCATGGCCCGGATGGAACAGCCCGAAGTGCGCAAGGCCATCGGCGACTTCCTCACCACGAGGCGGCAGGTGCGCCCGATCCTTCGCGGCAACGATCTTCAGGCCCTGGGCATCCGCCCGGGACCGATCTACCGCGACATCCTGAACTCGCTCCTCTACGCGCGACTGGACGGCCACGTCCAGAGCCGGGACGACGAGTTGCGGTTCATCCGCCGACGCTTTGGCCGGGCCTTTTCATCCGGAGAGAAAGAGAGCGGCCCTTCGAGAGTGCCGAAGGGGCAGGCGGCGCGTGGAATGAAGTGAGTGGGCCGGGCCAGTCGGCTTTGGCTGAGGATCGTATCCGGTGTATCGGTGGTCCCCCGACTCAGGAGGAAATCTCAACGTCCCCCGGGATTCTCAGGAAGCCGGCGGTTGCGAAGTGGGAATCGAAGGTAAAGGCGTGCTGAATGCGTTGCTGCCGCATCAGGGCGAAGCTAGTGGCATCCACAAAGCTGAAGGGGTGGTCGGCGTAGCGGTGCAAGGTCTCATAGGCCTGTCGTTCCAAATGCTCGCTGATGAACAGGCGTTCCAACTTCCCACTCTGCGTCAGCGTATCCAGGAAACGCTTGGCCGCTCGGTAGCCTCTGCTCAACCGTAACAGCGTGTACGTTTCGCCAATGATCAGGTTCGAGGTGACGAGGGAGCGGCAGGCGTTCACGACGGCGGGGAGGACAAGACGGGCCGCCTCGTGGCAGGCATCATCCGTGACCTGAATAGCAAACCACGCGCTTGTATCGACGAACACCCGCCCAAGCCTCACCGGCTTCGCCTCCGCTCGGCGGCCGCAAGGTATGCATCGTGGCGGCGCGAGATGTCCTTCCGTCCGACCCGACCGGCGTGTCCGATCAATCTCAGGACCGGATCGCCTGTTCCACTGTGCTCCCGCTGGAGCACGAAGTCGACGCCCTCGCGGACCAACTTGGCCTTTGAGACGCGCAGACGCCGAGCCAGTCCCTCCAGTCGCCGGTCCTGTTCCTCTGTCAGCAATACCTGCACCCGAGTCACGGTCAACCTCCCTTCCTCGTTGTGGTGTGTAAGTCAAAATGAAAATTACACAACGGAAAGACTTTGTCAAGCTGGGACTCCGTTGCATTTGGAAGGGTTTGTCTTGCCCTGACGTGCCATGCAATCGGCGGGTGGATGTGACTGCGGCGGAAAAACCCCTGACCGTGCCCGTATTTCCCTCTTGGAGGGCGGTCTGCGGACATCAGTCTGCAATTGACAAACCGGGGGGGATCGGGTAGGGTTTCTAAATATCACGAGGGTAAGAAAGGTTTTCATGTTCGACCTTTTCGCGAAGATTCAGGAACTCGTAGTTGTCATTCCTGTTTTCCTCCTCGCCCTGACGGTTCACGAGTTCGCGCACGGATGGCTGGCCAACCGGCTGGGGGATCCCACCGCGCGACTCCGGGGCCGGTTGACCTTAAATCCCGTGGCCCACCTGGATCCCATCGGGACACTGGCCATTGTCCTGATCGGTTTCGGCTGGGCCAAGCCGGTGCCGGTGGACTACCGGTACCTGAAGCGACCCCGCCGGGACATGATGCTGATCGCAGCGGCCGGGCCGGTCAGCAACCTCATCCTGGGGGCGGCCTGCGCCTTCTGCTACCGCATGATCCCCTGGGCTGTGGGGGGCCCTGAATGGGCATGGCTCATCCTTCCGGTGCGGACCATGCTCCGCATGGGGGTGTGGGTCAACGTGGTGCTGGCCGTGTTCAACCTTCTGCCCATCCCGCCCTTGGACGGCAGCCGGGTCGTCTCGGGGCTTCTGCCCGTGCGCCACGCCATCAGTTACAGCCGGCTGGAGCCGTACGGCTTCGTGATCATCTTTCTGCTGTTCTTCACGGGGATCATGGATCCGGTGTTCGGTGTCGCGGTGCGAACGCTGACGCTCGCCCTGTTCCGCATGTGGGGGTAGGGGGCAAGAGCCGACAGCGACAGGGACAGCGGACGGGGCGATACCGGCAGAGACAGCCACCGATTTCGAATGTCGAATGTCGAGTTTGAAAAATCCGAAATCCGAGATTCGAAATCCGAAATGGCCGAGCATCGCTGTCGGATATCCCTGTCGGAACTGCCTGAGAGCTGATCGCAGACGGCTGATAGCGTTTCTTGACATGGAGAGCGAATGAGCCGAAAACGGGTGTTGAGCGGCATGCGCCCGACGGGGCGGTTGCATCTGGGGCATCTCTTCGGGGCGCTGGACAACTGGAAAAAGCTCCAGGAAGAGTATGAGTGCTTCTTCTTCATCGCCGATTGGCACGCGCTGACGACGGACTATGCGGACCCGTCACAGATCAAGACGTACACCATCGAGGTGGTATTGGACTGGTTGGCCGCAGGTCTCGACCCGAAGAAGGCCACGTTCTTCGTGCAATCGCGCCTGCCCGAACACGCCGAGATGCACCTGTTGTTCTCCATGTTCACCCCCCTGGCCTGGCTGGAGCGGGTGCCTACGTACAAAGAGCAACGGGAGCAGATCACCGACAAGGACCTGAGCACCTACGGGTTCCTGGGGTATCCCCTGCTGCAGGCGGCCGACATCCTCATCTACAAGGCGCACTACGTGCCGGTAGGGGTGGATCAGGTCCCTCACGTCGAACTCACGCGGGAGGTGGCCCGGCGGTTCAACTTCCTGTACAAGCCGGTACTGGTCGAGCCGGAGGCGCTTCTCACGGAGTTTGCCAAGATCCCAGGGACCGACGGGCGGAAGATGAGCAAGAGCTACGACAACGCGATCTTCCTGTCCGACTCTCCCGAGGAGATCACCGCCAAGATCAATCCCATGATCACCGACCCAGCGCGCAAGCGTCGGAGCGACCCCGGCAACCCCGAGGTCTGCCCGGTGTACGACCTGCACAAGGTCTTCACCCCGAAAGCAGATCGGGATTTCACCATCGTTCCGGGCTGCACCACGGCCGGGATCGGGTGCCTGGACTGCAAGGAGGTGCTCCTGAAGCACATGCTTCCGGTGCTCACGCCCATCTCGCAGCGTCGGGCCGAGCTGGCCCGAGAACCGGCCACGGTCCTGGACATCCTGGAGGACGGGACGGGCCGGGCCAAGAAGGTGGCTAGCGAAACCCTGGACGAAGCCAAGGCGGCGATGCAGATCTGAGGCCGCCGCTCTGTTTGAAACAGGCGGAAGCCCCGCGGGGCGAGAAATGAGGGAGTGACGGATGGAGAATCGTGATGGTTTCATCGAAGAGGCCCTGACCTTTGACGACGTGTCCTTGCGCCCAGGGAGGTCCGATGTCCTCCCCAGGGACGCGGACGTCTCCACCTACCTGACCCGCAACATCCGGATCAACATCCCGATCATCAGCTCCGCCATGGACACGGTGACCGAGGCCCGCCTGGCCATTGCCCTGGCCCGGGAGGGCGGGATCGGGATCATCCATCGTGCCTTCGAGACTGACCGGCAGGTGGCGGAGGTGGACAAGGTCAAGAAGTCGGAATACGGGATGGTGGTGGACCCCATCACCATGGCGCCCGACCAGCGCCTGTACGAGGCGCTGGAGGTGATGGAGAAGTACCGCATCTCCGGGGTGCCGGTGACCAAGAACGGGAAGCTGGTGGGGATCCTCACCAACCGGGACCTGCGCTTCGAGACCAAGCTGGACCTCAAGATCGCGGACGTGATGACCAAGGAGAAACTGGTCACGGTGCCCGTGGGCACCAGCCTGGAAGAGGCGAAGGAAATCCTACACCGCCACCGGATAGAGAAGCTGCCGGTGGTGGACGAGGAGTTGAACCTGAAGGGGTTGATCACCATCAAGGACATCGAGAAGCGGATCAAGTACCCGGATGCGTGCAAAGACGTCCTGGGTCGCCTGCGGGTCGGGGCCGCCGTGGGCGTGGGTCCGGACGAGCTGGACCGCGTGCCGGCGCTCCTCAAGGTAGGCGTGGACGTGCTGGTGGTGGATACGGCGCACGGGCACTCCGTCGCCGTGCTGGACATGGTGCGGACCATCAAGCGACGGTATCCCGAAGCGCAGGTCGTGGCGGGCAACATCGCGACGGCCGAGGCGGCCGAGGAACTCATCCAGGCAGGGGCCGATGCCCTCAAGGTCGGGATCGGGCCCGGCTCCATCTGCACCACGCGCGTCGTGGCGGGTGCAGGCGTTCCGCAGATCACCGCCGTCATGGATTGTGCGAGGGTGGCGGCTAAATCCGACGTGCCTGTGATCTCTGACGGGGGCATCAAGAGTTCCGGGGACATCACAAAGGCCATCGCGGCCGGCGCCCACTCCGTGATGCTCGGCGGCCTGTTCGCAGGAACCGAGGAGAGCCCAGGTGAGACGGTCCTGTTCCAGGGCCGCACGTACAAGGTCTATCGCGGCATGGGCTCCCTGGGCGCGATGCAGTCCCGGGCGGGACGCGAGCGGTACTTCCAGGATCCCCAGGCGGATCCGGACAAGCTGGTCCCGGAGGGCATCGAGGGACGGGTGCCGCACAAGGGGGCCCTGTCCGCGTTGGTGTACCAGCTCGTAGGGGGGCTGCGGTCCGGGATGGGGTACTGTGGCTGCCGGAACATCGAGGAGCTACGCACCAAGGCCAAGTTCGTGCGGATCACCAATGCCGGGCTTCGCGAAAGCCACGTCCACGACGTCATCATAACGAAGGAAGGACCCAACTATCAGTTGGAGAGGTAGCTGGCGAGCGAAAAGCTGAGAGTCACGTCCCCCTCAACCTCACCTTCTCCCCTTGCGGGAGAAGGGCGGGATGAGGGGTTAAGCCGTCCCGCCTGCGGTAGGATTAATGGATCGAGTACTGATTCTGGATTTTGGTTCTCAATACACTCAACTCATCGCGCGGCGTGTGCGGGAGCTGCGCGTCTATTCCGAAATTCATCCGTTCCACATGCCGGTGACCGAGATCCAGGCCTTCCGGCCCGAGGCCCTGATTCTCTCCGGCAGTCCCGCCAGCATCTACCAGCCAAATGCGCCGAAGCCCGACCCCAGAATCCTCGACCTGGGTCTCCCGATCCTGGGGATCTGCTATGGCCTGTGCGTCCTGACGGATTTCTGCGGGGGCGAAGTGTCGCGGGCGGCCCGGCGGGAGTACGGCCCGGCCGACCTCTTGGTGGACCAGGCGGGGGATCTGTTCACCGACCTGCCCCCAAGCCTCAGGGTCTGGATGAGCCACGGCGACAAGGTGGATGCGCTGCCCTCCGTGTTCCAGGTGCTTGCCCACACCGTGAACTCTCCCTATGCGGCCTTTCGGCACAGGGAGCGCCCGTTCTTCGGGGTGCAATTCCACCCCGAGGTCGTGCACACCCCGCAGGGGAAGGAGATCCTGGCGAACTTCCTGTTCAAGATCGCCGGGTGCGAACCCACGTGGGACATGAAATCCTTCGTGGCGAGCAGCGTGGAGAAGATCCGGGAACAGGTGGGGAACGGCCGCGTAATCTGCGGCCTGAGCGGCGGGGTGGATTCATCCGTAGCGGCTCTGCTGGTCCATCGAGTGATCGGTGATCGTCTCAACTGTGTGTTTGTGGACAACGGCCTCCTCCGGATGAACGAGGCGGCCCAGGTGGTGGACACCTTCGGGACGCATCTGGGGTTGAACCTCATCTCGGTGGACGCCACCGACCGCTTCTTGAAGGCTCTGGCGGGCGTGACCGACCCCGAGCGGAAGCGGAAGATCATCGGGGCCGAGTTCATCGCCGTGTTTGAGGAGGAGGCGAAGAGGCTGGGCAAGATCGACTTCCTGGCCCAGGGGACGCTGTATCCCGACGTGATCGAGAGTGTCTCCGTAAAGGGCCCCTCGGTTACGATCAAGACCCATCACAACGTCGGTGGCCTGCCCGAGAAGATGGGCTTCAAGCTGGTAGAGCCCCTGCGGGAGCTGTTCAAGGACGAGGTGCGGGAGGTGGGG
>CAZXXV010000160.1:0-8711 GCA_964644725.1 uncultured bacterium | reverse complement strand
CCGGGAGGGCGGCCGCACCGTGGGCGCGGGCGTGGTGAGCGAGGTGGTGGCGTAGCGGTCCCGTGCTGGCGGGACGGCCGGTGCGCTTCGCAGCTCGCGCACCCGGCGGCGAGACGCTGAGGAGCTGCTGGCGACATCTCAGACGGGAACAGGCGGAAACGAAGGGGCAGGGTAGCTGCCGGGTACCGCGATGGATAACCAGAAGATCCGCATCAAGCTCAAGGCATACGATCACCGGCTGCTGGACCAGGCGGTGAAGGACATCGTGGGAACGGTGCAGCGCTCCGGCGCCCTGATCTCCGGCCCCGTTCCCCTGCCCACCAAGATCAGCCGGTACACGGTGCTCCGCTCGCCGCACGTGGACAAGAAATCCCGCGAGCAGTTCGAGATCCGGACCCACGTGCGCATGATGGACATCGTCCAACCCACCCCGCAGACGGTGGACCAGCTCATGCGGCTGGACCTTCCGGCCGGGGTGGACGTCGAGATCAAACTCTGAGCACGGTGCGTGAGACGATGGCGATCGGGCTGTTGGGACGCAAGGTGGGAATGGCCCAGATCTTCGAGGAGCACGGGAAGGCCGTGCCCGTCACGGTCATCCAGGCCGGGCCCTGCCCCGTGGTCCAGAAGAAGACCGCGGATCGGGACGGGTACGAGGCGATCCAGATCGGCTTCGGCGCCGAGGCAAAGCCGGCGCGCCTCACGCGCCCCGTGCGGGGCCACTTCGACAGGGTGCAGGTGCCCTACCAGCGCCACCTGCGGGAGATCCGCCTGCGCGGGGGAGAGGGGGATTTCCAGGTCGGCCAGGTCCTGACGGTGGCCCTGTTCGCGGCGGGCGATCGGGTGCGGGTCACGGGCATCACCAAGGGCCGGGGCTTCCAGGGCGGCGTGAAGCGCTGGGGATACCGCGGGGGACCCAAGACCCACGGGTCCATGTTCCACAGGGCGCCCGGCTCCATCGGGGCATCCTCCTACCCCTCCCGGGTCTTCCGCGGGCACCACATGCCGGGCCACATGGGCGCGGCCCAGCAGACGGTCCGCGGCCTCCGGGTGGTCTCGGTGGATCCGGAAAAGAATCTGCTGCTCGTCCGGGGGGCGATCCCCGGGCCGACGGGCGGTTTGCTGACGATCCGAAAGGGCAAATGAGGGGCCGGCTTCTCCTTGGATGAGGCGTCCCCCGGCACGGGGGGCAACGACGATGGCGACAACCGTGGATGTGGTCAACGCGAACAATGAAAAGGTGGACAGCCTCGAGCTGCCCGAAGCGGTCTTCGGCGCCCCGGTGAAGTCCCACCTCTTGCACGATGTCGTCCGGATGCAGTTGGCCAACCGCCGACAGGGCACCGCGAACACCAAGGGGCGCTCCGAGGTGTCCGGGGGCGGGAAGAAGCCCTGGCGGCAGAAGGGGACGGGCCGGGCGCGGGCGGGGACGATCCGCTCGCCCCTGTGGCGGCACGGCGGGACCACTTTCGGGCCTCACCCCCGGGACTACGGGTTCCAGGTGCCCAAGGCGGTGCGCCGCCAGGCACTGTGCGGGGCGCTCAGCGCCAAGGCGGAGGCGGGCGCCATTCGCGTCCTGGAATCGCTCAGCCTGGAGAAGCCGAGCACCAAGGCCATGCGCAGCCTCCTCCAGGGCGTGGGGGCGCAAGGGAAGGCGCTGGTGGTCCTGCCCGGGCGGGACGAGGTGCTGGAGAAGTCGGTGCGGAATCTCCCCCAGGTTCGCATCCTCACGGTCCAGGGGCTGAACGTCTACGACATCCTGAAGGCGGACACCCTGATCATGACGCCCGAGGGCGTCCACACGCTCCGGGAGGTGCTGGCGGCATGAAAGCACATCAGGTGGTGCTGAAGCCGCTCCTGACCGAGAAGGGGACCCGCCTGAAGGAAGAGGGGAACCAGTATCTCTTCCGGGTGGCGAAGACGGCCAACAAGGTCGAGATCAAGCAGGCCATCCAGCAACTCTTCAAGGTCACCGTCCTGGATGTTCGCACGGCGCGGGTGCGGGGGAAGGTCAAGCGGCTCGGCCGCTTCCAGGGCCGGAGGCCGGACTGGAAGAAGGCCATCGCCACCTTGAAGGAAGGCGATTCGATCGAGCTGTACGAGGGCGTGTAACGGATTGCCGATTGTAGATTGGTGATTGTGGATTGTTGAAGGACGGTTGACGATGCCTGTGAGAAAGTACCGACCCACATCGCCGGGGCGCCGCTTCCAGAGCGTTTCCACCTTCGAAGAGGTCACCAAGCGGGCGCCGGAGAAGTCGCTCCAGGTGCCGCTCCGGAAGACCGCGGGGCGCAACGCCCTGGGACGCGTGACCTGCCGGCACCGGGGCGGTGGGCACAAGCGGATGTACCGGCTGATCGACTTCCGGCGGGAGAAGCACAACATCCCGGCCCGGGTCGCCGCCATCGAGTACGATCCGAACCGGTCCTCGCGGATTGCGCTCCTGCACTACGCCGACGGGGAGAAGCGGTACATCCTGGCGCCCCTGGGGCTCAATGTGGGGGACCGGGTGATGTCCGGCCCCGAGGCCGAGGTGCGGGTGGGCAACGCGCTGCCGCTCCGGAACATCCCGGTGGGCGTGACCGTGCACAACGTCGAACTCCAGCCGGGCAAGGGGGCCCAGCTCGTCCGCACGGCCGGCGCCACGGCCCAGTTCGTGGCCAAGGAGGGGGAGTACGGCCTCCTCCGATTGCCCTCGGGAGAAATGCGCAAGGTGCGCCTCACGTGCATGGCCACGATCGGCCAGGTGGGCAATCTGGACCACGAGAACGTGTCCATCGGCAAGGCAGGGCGCTCCCGCTGGCTGGGGATCCGCCCCTCCGTCCGGGGCGTGGCCATGAACCCCCACGACCATCCGCTGGGCGGCGGCGAGGGGAAGAGCTCCGGTGGTCGTCACCCGTGCAGCCCGTGGGGAAAGCTCGAGGGGAAGACGCGGGCGAAGGGGAAGCCCTCCGACCGCTACATCGTCAAGCGGCGCAAGTAGTCCCGCTCCTAGCGGGACGGGGTAGGGAGGTCACGTGTCGCGATCGCTGAAGAAGGGGCCATACGTTGACCCGAAGCTCTTGAAGAAGATCGAGGCGCTGAACCGGGCGCGAGAGAAGAAGGTCTTCAAGACTTGGTCCCGGCGTTCCACCATTGTGCCCGAGTTCATCGGCCACACCCTGGCGATCCACAACGGGAAGAAGTTCATCCCGGTGTACCTCACGGAGAACATGGTCGGCCACAAGCTGGGTGAATTCTCCCCCACCCGCACATTCCGCGGGCACGGGGCCCATACCGCCAAGTCCAGGGCGCTGAAGTAGTGCGGCGAGCCGGAAGTCGGAGACTAGAGGCCGGACCGGCCTCCGGCGCTCGAGGAAACGCAGCCGAGGCTGAGCAATGGCAGAGGCGAGAGCAGTTGCACGGTTCGTCCGGGTGCCGCCGCGCAAAGCGCGGCTGGTGGCGGACCTGATCCGGGGCCAGGACGTGAACAGCGCCCTGGTCCAGGTGCAGGTGGCCAAGCGGCAGGCGGCGCGCGTGGTGGAGAAGGTGCTACGCTCGGCCATGGCCAACGCCACCCAGAATCATGGGGTGCGCGACGTGGACCGGCTGGTGGTGGCTGAAGCCTTCGTGAACGAGGGTCCGACGGCAAAGCGCATCCAGCCCCGGGCCATGGGGCGGGCCTTCCGGATCCGGAAGCGGACGAGCCACATCACCATCGTGCTGCGGGAGCGGGAAGAGCGCTGACGAGGAGATTTGCCGGAGAGATCTGGGAGTCCTCTGGACCAAATGACCAATGACCAATTCCTAATGACCAATGATGGTGAGCGCGCCAAGCGCGCTGTCAGCAGACCCCATCCAAGCTCTGCCCGCGATTGGTCATTGGCCATTGCCCGGGCTTATTCGCGAAGGCCTTCGCGAATAAGCTGAGCGAATAGGGAGGTCAGCGTGGGACAGAAGACGCACCCCCTGGGGTTCCGCCTGGGGGTCATCAAGACGTGGCGCTCCCGGTGGTTTGCGGGCAAGAACTTTGCCGAGCTGCTCCACGAGGACCTGCGGCTCCGTAGGTACATCAAGGAGCGGCTGTACCACTCGGGGGTGTCGCGCATCGAGATCGAGCGGAAGGCGGACCAGCTGCGCATCATCATCCACACCGCCCGGCCGGGGATCATCATCGGCAAGAAGGGGTCCGAGGTCGAGAAGCTCCGGGCGGAACTCTCGCGAATGACCAAAAAGGAAGTCCGCCTGGACATCGAGGAAGTGCGCAAGGCCGAGCTGGATGCCCAGCTCGTGGCCGAGCAGATCGCCCAGCAGCTCGAACGGCGCGTGGCCTTCCGGCGGGCCATGAAGAAGGCGGTCCAGTCGGCCCTCCGGCTCGGCGCCCAGGGGGTCAAGGTGGCCTGCGCCGGACGGCTGGCCGGCGCCGAGATCGCGCGCTCCGAATGGTACCGGGAGGGCCGGGTCCCGCTGCACACCCTGCGGGCGGACATCGATTTCGGGCTGACCACGGCCAGGACCACCTACGGGGCCATCGGCGTGAAGGCCTGGATCTGCCATGGCGAGGTACTGCCGGAGACCTTGGGGGTGGAGAGCAAGCCGCCGGAGCGTTTGCGGGAGCTTCGGACCCCGTCGGATCGCCCGCGCCGCCCGCGGGGGGCCGGCGGCCCGGCGCCCCGAAGGTAGCTGACCGGATGGGGAGCAGCGCATGCTAGTTCCCAAGCGCGTCAAGTATCGGAAGCAACAGCGGGGCCGGCGGTCGGGCATCGCCACCCGCGGGAGCACGCTGGTCTTCGGCCAGTACGGCCTCAAGGCCCTGGAAGCCGCCTGGATCACGAACCGGCAGATCGAGGCCGCCCGCCGGGCCATGACCCGCTACGTCAAACGGGGCGGTAAGGTCTGGATCCGCATCTTTCCGGATAAGCCCATCACGGCCAAGCCGGCCGAGACCCGCATGGGGAAGGGGAAAGGTGCGCCGGAGGGCTGGGTGGCCGTGGTGAAGCCGGGCCGGATCCTGTACGAGATGGAGGGGATCCCGGAGGCGGAGGCGAAGGAGGCCATGCGGTTGGCGGCCATGAAGCTGCCCATCGCCACGCGCTTCGTCTCGCGAAAAGCATTGGGGGTGGCGGGCGGATGAAGTACACCGAGCTGAAGGAGCTGACCCGGGAGGAGCTGCGCCAGAAAGAGGCCGAGCTCACCGACGAGCTTTTCAAGCTGCGCCTCCGCCAGGCTACGACGCAGCTGGAGAATCCCATGCGGATTCGGCAGCTCCGCCGTGACATCGCCCGGATCCAGACGGCACAGCGCGCCCTCGTCGATGTGGCACCGACCATGCCGCCGGCCGCGGGGCCGACGAAGGCGCCCGCCAAGGGAGGATCCTAGATGGCGGAATCTCCAGGACCAGAGCGGAACCGACGCCAGACGGTCGTCGGGACCGTCGTGAGCGACAAGATGCAGAAGACCGTGGTGGTGGAGATCGCCCGGCTGGTGCGCCACCAGGGATACAGCAAGATGGTCCGGCGCAAGACCCGGGTGAAGGCCCATGACGAACAGGGCGCCTGCCATGAGGGCGATACGGTCCGCCTGATGGAGACCCGCCCGCTCTCCAAGGACAAGCGGTGGCGCGTGATCGAGGTGCTGGAGCGGGCAGTCTAGGTCTCCCGCAGGCCGTCCGTCCTGCTGGAGGGAGAGGGAGTGCGGGGCAAGGCGGCGGCAAGGGAAAGAGCAGGGTTCACCAATGATCGGCCTCCGAACGATCCTGGATGTCGCTGACAACTCCGGGGCCAAGCGCATCTCGCTGATCAAGGTCCTGGGAGGCTCGGCCAAGCGCTATGCGCGGGTGGGGGATATCATCGTCGCCAACGTGAAGGAGGCGATCCCCCAGGGCGCCGTGAAGAAGGGGGCGGTCGTCAAGGCCGTCGTCGTGCGGACGGTGAAGGAGCAGCGGCGCGCCGACGGGACCTACATCAAGTTCGACCGGAACGCCGCCGTCCTCATCAATGAGCACAACGATCCGGTGGGGACCCGCATCTTCGGGCCGGTGGCCCGCGAGCTCCGCGAGGCCCGTTTCATGAAAATCATTTCCCTGGCGCCCGAAGTGATCTAGAGGCGCCCGGGCACGTCTCACGTTTCACCATTCACGTTTCACGAGGTTTCCCATGGGTGTCGGGCACCGGCTGGCGGTCAGGAAGAACGATCAGGTCGAGGTGATCGCAGGCAAGGACAAGGGGAAACGGGGCAAGGTCCTGCGCGTCCTCCCCAAGCTGGACAAGGTCCTGGTGGAGAAGATCAACTTCGTGAAGCGCCACACCAAACCGGGCCGGATCGGCCAGCAGGGGGGCATCCTGGAGCGGGAGAATCCCCTCCACGTCAGCAACGTCCAGCTGGTGTGCGGCAAGTGTGACCGCCCGGTCCGGGTCGGCCGCACGGAGCTGGCGGATGGGCGCACGGTGCGAGTGTGCCGCGAGTGCGGCGAGACGATGGATTAAGCCATGGCGGACAAGGCAGAGCGCAAGGCCCGGGCCCAGGGGGCGGCCCAGGCGGCCAAGGCCGGCAAGGGGGAGCGAGCGGCCAAGGGGAAGCCCGAAGCCGCCCCAGCGGCTCCGCAGGTCCCCCGCGTCCCCGCGCGGCTCCGGGAACGCTACCGGGCCGAGATCGTTCCGAGCCTGATGAAGCAGTTCAACTATGCGAACCGGATGCAGGTCCCGGAGGTCACGAAGGTCGTCATCAACATGGGCCTGGGAGAGGCGGTGGGCAACGTCAAGGTCATCGACGCCGCCGTGGAGGAGCTGTCGGTCATCACCGGCCAGAAGCCCGTGGTCACCCGGGCCCGGAAATCCGAGGCCGCCTTCAAGCTCCGGGCGGGCATGCCCATCGGCTGCAAGGTGACCCTCCGGGGAGAGCGGATGTACGAGTTCCTGGACCGGCTGCTCTCCGTGGCCCTGCCCCGCATCCGCGACTTCCGCGGGGTGCCGACCAAGTCGTTCGACGGCCGGGG
Source organism: uncultured bacterium (assembly GCA_964644725.1). GTDB lineage: Bacteria > Methylomirabilota > Methylomirabilia > Methylomirabilales > 2-02-FULL-66-22 > 2-02-FULL-66-22. The sequence continues at coordinate 1,738 of CAZXXV010000160.1, read as the reverse complement.
CAACTACGCCCTGGGGATCCAGGAGCAGCTCATCTTCCCCGAGATCCGGTACGACAAGGTGGACATGACCCGGGGGATGGACGTCTGCATCGAGACCTCGGCCAAGACCGACGAGGAGGCCCGGGCCCTGCTCACGCACCTCGGGTTTCCATTCCGCAAGTAGGCGAGAGGCGCCATGGCCAAAACCTGTCTGATCCTGAAGCAGCAGCGAGCGCCCAAGTTCTCCGTGCGCCGCTACAACCGGTGCCGGATCTGTGGGCGCCCACGAGGCTACCTGCGGAAGTTCCAGATGTGCCGCATCTGCTTCCGCACCCTGGCCCTGCGAGGCGAGATCCCCGGCGTCATCAAGGCCTCCTGGTAGGCCCCGCGGTGCGGGGCGATCCCAGGACGAGTCGAGTTCCGGCGCCCGCGGGGCGTCGGTGGAGTCGCGCATGTCAATGACGGACCCGATCGCGGATATGCTGACCCGGATCCGGAACGCCAACCAGGCGCTCCTGGAGAAGGTGGACATCCCGGCCTCCCGCTTCAAGGTTGAGGTCGCCAAGGTCCTGAAGGCCGAGGGCTTCATCCGGGCGTACAAGCTGATCGACGACAACAAGCAGGGGATCCTGCGCATCTACCTGAAGTTCGGGCCGGGCAACGAGCGGGTGATCCTGGGTCTCCGGCGGGTGAGCCGGCCGGGACTTCGCGTGTACCGCAAGGCCACCCGGATCCCCACCGTGATGAGCGGGATGGGGGTGGTGATCCTGTCCACGCCCCAGGGCCTCATGACCGGGAAGGCGGCCCGGCAACGGTCCCTGGGCGGTGAGGTCTTGTGTTACGTCTGGTAGGTTCGGTTCCCCGGTCGCGGGTCGCACCGGATCCGCGGTCTGGCGCCGCTGACGGCGGGGAGCGTTGAAGGCATGTCGCGCATCGGCAAGCTTCCCATCCCGATCCCGGACGCGGTGCACGTGGAGGTGTCCGACCACACGGTCACGGTGAAAGGGCCGAAGGGGACGCTCAGCCTGACCGCGCATTCCGCCATCGACGTCCAGGTCAAGGATCGGCAGGTCGTCTGCGGGCGGCCGTCGGACCAGAAGTTTCACAAGGCTCTCCACGGCCTCACCCGGACCCTCATCGCCAACATGGTGGAAGGGGTGACCAAGGGATTCGAGCGGAAGCTGGAGTTGGTGGGCGTGGGGTACCGGGCGGCGGTGCAGGGGCAGAACCTGAGTCTCGCCTTGGGGTACTCCCATCCCATTATCTATCCGGTGCCACCCGGCATCCGGATCGAGGTGAAGGACCAGACCCAACTCACGGTGAGCGGCACGGACAAGCAGCTCGTGGGAGCCGTGGCCGCCAAGCTCCGCAGCTTCCGGCCGCCCGAACCCTACAAGGGGAAGGGCGTGAAGTACGCCGAGGAGCGGATCCGGCGCAAGGCCGGGAAGACCGGCGCGAAGTAACGCGCGACAGGTAAGGGGCGGGATGGGGACCCGCCCGGGAGACGATCCAGCGTGGCATCCGGGCTTGGCAAGCGAGAAGCGCGGCAGCGCCGGCACCGCCGGGTTCGCCGCGTGGTGCGGGGAACAACCGAGCGGCCCCGCCTGTGCGTTTTCAAGAGCGCCCGCCACATCTACGCCCAGATCGTCAACGACGAGGAGGGCCGCACGCTGGTGGCCGCCTCGACGCTCTCCAAGGAGTTGCCGAAATCGGGTGACCGGGTCAAGAAGGCCGAGGCGGCCAAGGCCGTGGGGACCCT
>CAZXXV010000159.1:5413-8738 GCA_964644725.1 uncultured bacterium | reverse complement strand
ACGTTCCCACGCGTCTGGTCCAGTAGGCGGGCCAAGTCGCTCGCGCGTTGCCCGAGGCGCTCGATCCACACGTAGGCCAAGAGGTGGCGCGCGCGGGCCAGGGCAGGCACCCGGCTTTTACCCAGGAGGGCCGTGGGCGCCAGCCCCAGCTTCTGGCTCATGCGCTGGACCATGGTCGGGAGTACCACCCGTCGGCCCGGGGCGCGATCCCGGTGATGGCGGACGTAGGTGCAGAAACAACTTGCGAAGAGACCCTGACCCGGCGCGTAGTGCGGGGCGACACAGACTCATCATGCCGATCGCATGCGCAGCCGCCTGTAAGTCGCGCCAGTGGCTAGTCCGTCCCTGTCTGAGGATTCCGTCGGTCGAGCGCCGCCCGCCAAGTTCCGACTTGGCCCACCGGCAGGTCTTGCGCGGCCCAGAGGTCCAGACCCAAGGCGCGCCACAGCGTCCAGCCGAGCCAGACATCGCTGAAGCGGCGGCCCCGCTCGAGACGGAACCCACGGAGGTTCACCCGGACGGAGTCGGGCGGCGGTGCCGGGGTGAAGAGGCTGCCTTCGGGCACGCTACCCGCGAGGTCTGCGCACACCGCCCGGGCGTGCGCCCGCCCCGGAGCATCCAGTTCGCCGAGGGTGGCCACGATCTCCTGCCCGACCCGGGAGCCCATCCGGACCGAGGGGACGAGGCGCCAGGAGGTATGCGTCTTGCCGTCCTTGCGCACCATCACGTGGCGCAGGTACACCCCCCACCGTCCTCCTCCCCGCGCTTCTCGCACGAACCGGGCAGGAGGTCAAAAGGGTGGGTGAGCACTGCATCGCATTCTACGCCTATGGCGCTCTACCCATCGGCAGTTGTGCGGACACTGGCGGCCAATTTCCGCTCTGCCCACGAAGCTAGCTGAGCCAGCAGTCCCAGAAGAACCAGTCGGCCGGATTCTGGTAGCCCTCCAGCTCCTTGCGCGCCGCCCGCAGGACAAAGTAATCGGCGAGCCTGATGAACGCCGCTTCCTTGTAGGCCAGGTTCTGGAGATCCTGGATCAGGGCAAAAGCCTTCTTCTCGTCAGTCTCCGCTATCAGGGCGCCGACGATCCTGTCCTTCTCCGCACTCGCCCAGAAGCCGGCCCAGTTGGCGTCCAGGAAGGGCTGCAGGATGGGGTGGGTGTAGCCCTCGTGGCCGGTCATGAAAATATCCCACAACTCCGGCTTGCCCCGGCGACCGACCAGCGTGCCCCAGTCCGACACCTGCAAGTCCACCTTCATACCGATGGCCTCGAGCTGACCCTTGATGGTCAGCGCCGTGTTGTAATTCCAGGCGTAATCCTTCGTGGTCAGCCAGCGCACGGGTTCCCCCTTGTAGCCGGCCTGCCTCAGCAGCGACTTGGCCTCGTCGGGATTAGGGCTATTGTAAAGCTCCTTGCCCACATCGGTGTACCAGGTCGTCTCGGGCGCAGCAAAGCCGGGTTGCAGCCGGAAGAAGTCAGGCTGCCCGAATCCGGTCCGGGCCGCCGGCTCCACGCTGACGGCCTTCTGCACTGCCTTGCGCAGCGTGACGTTGGTAAACATCCCCTGCTTCTTGTTGAAGTGCACGCAGGTCCAGTAGTAGGGCTTGACGATGAAGGTGTTGAGGTTGGGGTTACCTTTCAGGTAGGCGTAAGAGTCTGGGTCGAGCGCCTCCCCGAAATGGTACTCGCCGGTGGTCACGCCGTCAGAGCGGACGGCGACCTCAGGCACCGGGATGAAGCGGATCTCGTCCAGGTAGGCGGTCTTGCGACCGGCAAAGCCGTCAGGCTCGCCCGATCGGGCGGCGTAGTTGTCGTTACGAACCACTCGCGTGAAGCGGTCGGGCAGTCGCTCGGCGAACTTGAAGGGACCAGTGCCGACGAACTCCTTCATCTGGTTCTTGCCGGCAGCAGTGGCGACCTCCTCGGGGACGATGATGGCGTCAAAGCCGGCCAGGTACACGGGCAGAAGCCCCGTGGGGTCTTTGAACCGTCCTACGACGGTGTACTTGTCCTTCGCCTGGAACTGGTCAAGACGCTTGCCGACGACGCGCCCCCGGAAAGACACCTCGGTGTACCTCTTCAAAGAGGCGACCACGTCGGCGGAGGTCATCTCCTTGCCGTTGTGGAACGTGACGCCCTTCCGAAGGACGATGGTGTGGGTCTTGGCGTCCGGGGTAACCTCGTAACTCTCAGCCAGAGCCGGCTTCGGCGCGTACTTCATGCTCCGGCCGAAAAGCCCTTCGAAGAACTGAGAGCTCATGTTCTGGGTGATGGTGGCGCTGGAGAACATGGGGTCCAACGCAGGGGGTTCGCCTATGATGGCGACCTTCAAGGAACCACCCTTCTTGGGCTGCTTCTTCGTGGCCGCCGGGGCACTGGTGGGGGCTGCAGCTGTTGCGGGTTGGGTCTGGGCAAAGGCGGCGAGGAAAGAGGCCAGTGCAGACCCACCGAGGAGGAGCCCAGCCTGCTGAATGAAGTCGCGACGGCTCAGGCATCCGGCCCGAAACTGCTCTACCAGATTGTGCAGCTTCCGCTCTGTCGCGTCACGCTTTTCCACCGTTGTCCTCCTTGAAGATTATTTGTGAACTTCCACCGCGCAGCGCGCCGCAAGCGCCGAGAGAATGGTTGAAGAGGTCTCTGCGGATGCTGACGAGCGTGGGGCGCCGATGGCCCATCCCGGGGAGCGCACACTTCCCTGTGTGTGAACCCCTACAGATCACGGCCCCGTCCGCGGCTGACACGAACGGGATCGGTCGAGGCGCGCTCGTGCGCTGCTCGAGCCCCGCCCTGCTACCTTCATAGTAACGCGGGGATTGCTGGAGTCAACATCTACTGAACAACTACCGCCCGGAAGGCAGTAGGTTCGGGTGACCTGCCCCCTATCGTCGGTCCACCCTGGATGTTAGCTTAAAGCACTCACCAAGTCCAGCGTGTGCGCGGGGCGAGCCGCCAGGCTGGGTGGACCAAGTGACTTGCCCGCTCTTCTTGTGCCGACTGCACTGGGAGTCTTGCCTAGGATCTCGGGCTTGGAATCGCCCCACGGAGTCCGGGGGTGGCACTGACTTTCCCCTGTGGTCCGCAGAAACTCCATACCCTCACGCCGCCGCCCTCTCGAAGCCGTATTCGTGATGCAAGCCACCCAGAATCGGCCGCGCTACGACGCAGGAGTGCGACGGAAGTCGATGATCGATGATCGGGGGCACTAGCAGGCCGGCGGGCGGATCGGGGATCTCCGGCCCCAGGCGGGCATGCGGGTGGCCCCGGTTGGAGCGGCGCCCCCACTCCTTCAGAACCCGTCTCAGGTGGGCCCTGCCCAGAGGAATG
>CAZXXV010000159.1:0-5313 GCA_964644725.1 uncultured bacterium | reverse complement strand
TGCTGGAGCGTCCATGCGGCAGGTCCAGAGCGCATTCGTATGCTACGGACGCGATGAGTCCAGCGCCGACGCACGGCCGTTCGAGGCCGAGGAGGGCAGCCAGCCCCGTGTGCGCAGCCAGTGCCCGAAAGAGTCCAGGTAGATATAGGTAACCGGCGTGATATAGAGCGTGAGGAGCTGGGAGACCACGAGCCCGCCGACGACCGCAAGGCCCAGCGGGCGCCGCGACTCGGCTCCTTGCCCAGCTCCGAGCGCGATGGGCAGCGTCGCCATCAGAGCCGCCATGGTGGTCATCATGATGGGGCGGAAGCGGAGGAGGCACCCCTCGTAGATGGCCTCTGCCGGAGACTTCCCTCGCCCCTCCGCCTGTAGCGCGAAGTCGATCATCATGATGGCGTTCTTCTTCACGATGCCCACCAGCATGATGATGCCGACAAAGCCATAGATGTTCAGGTCGTGGCGGAAGAGCAGCAGCGTGACGAGGGCACCGACACCCGCCGAGGGGAGCCCGGACAGGATGGTCACCGGATGGATGAAGCTCTCGTACAGGATTCCGAGGACGATGTAGATGACCAGGACCGCCAGGACGACCAGGAGGCCCATGCCCCGCATCGAGGACTGAAATGCTTGCGCGCTCCCCTGGAAGGTGCCGCTGATCGTGGCCGGTAGGTTGGCGCGCCCGATTTTCTCAATCTGGGCGACGGCCTCGCCCAAAGAGGCCCCAGGTTTGAGGTCAAATGAGATCGTGACGGAGGGAAGCTGGCCGAGGTGGTTCACCGTGAGCGGCCCGATCCCCGGAGTCAGCTTGGCCACGGCGCTCAAGGGAACGAGCTGGCCCTTGCCCGACCGGATGTAGAGCATGGAGAGAGCCGCCGGGTCCTCTTGGTACTCCGGGCTGAGTTCCAGGATGACCCAATATTGGTTTGTGGGCGTGTAGATCGTCGAGACCTGCCGGCTCCCGTAGGCATCGTACAGGGCGTTTTCGACCTGGCCTGCGGTGATCCCGAGGGCGGAGGCCTTGTCCCGGTCGATCTCCACATGCACCTTCGGGCTCGTGATCTGAAGATCGCTGGTGACGTCCTGCAAGACGGGGAGGGCCGCGAGTTTCGCCTGGAGGTCCCGCGCCACCTGATAAAGCTCCTTCACGTCCGCCCCTTGCAGGGTGTACTGATAGAGGCTCTTGGTCATCATTCCCCCGATCCGGATGGACGGGGGGACCTGCAGGAACACGCGCATGCCGGGGACGGCGGCGAGCTTGGGCCGCAGCTCCTGGATAATCTCGTCCGCGGAAAGCTTCCGTTGCCACCGCGGCTTCAACATAAGCCCCAGCCGCCCCATGTTCTGCGTGTCGCCGATGCCGCCGGCAGTGAGGCTGGACATGAACGTCTCGATCTCCGGGTGCTTCCGGATGATGGCCGCCACCTGCTGCTGGTGCTCCACCATGCTGTCGAAGGAGATGTCCTGGGCGGCCTCGGTGATGCCGATGATCTGCCCCGTGTCCTCGGTGGGGATGAACCCTTTGGGGACCACGAAGAAGAGGAAGGCCGTGGCGACAAGGAGGAGAGCCGAAAACGTCATGACGGCCAGGCGATGCTCCAGGCAGCGCTGCAGGGTCCAGCGGTAGGTCGCCAGCATGCCCTGGAAGAAGCGCTCGCTCATGGCATAGAGGCGGCCGTGGTGGGCCTCGCGGGGCGGGTGAAGGAACCGGCTACAGAGCATGGGGGTGAGGGTCAGGGACACGAGGCCGGAGATCAGGATAGCCGAGGTGACGGTCACGGCGAACTCGTGGAACAGCCGGCCTACGATGCCGCCCATGAAGAGGACGGGGATGAACACCGCAGCCAGCGAGAGAGTCATGGACAGGATGGTGAAGCCAATCTCGCGCGAGCCGATCAGCGCAGCCGCATGGGCCTCTTCTCCCGCCTCCATGTGGCGGACAATGTTCTCCAGCATAACGATGGCGTCGTCCACCACGAAGCCCACACATAGGGTGAGGGCCATGAGGGACAGATTGTCCAAACTGTACCCCGTGAGGTACATGACCGCGAACGTCCCCACGACGGACATGGGCAGGGCCAGGCTGGGGATGATGGTTGCGGAGAGGTTCCGGAGGAAGAGGAAGATCACCATCACGACGAGGCAGATGGTGAGGAGCAGGGTAAACTTCACGTCGGCCACCGAGGCGCGAATGGTCTGCGAGCGGTCGTACAGGGTGTCGATCGAGATGGAGGCCGGCACCTGGGCGCGGAAAGCGGGCAGCAGGGCGCGGATGGCGTCCACCACCTCCACGGTGTTGGTGCCCGGCTGCCGCTGGATGGCCAGGACGATGGCGCGGGTGGTGTCGCGCCAGCCTGCTTGCTTGTCGTTCTCCACGCTGTCTATGACCCGGCCGAGCTCCTCCAGGCGCACCGGGGAGCCGTTGCGGTACGTGACGATCAGCGGGCGGTAGGCCGCCGCGTCGAAGAGCTGCCCGCTGGCCTCCACGGAAAAGGTCTGGTGGCGGCCGTCCAGGTTCCCGGTGGGCAGGTTGACGTTCCCCTGGCTGATGGCGTTTTCGACCTCGTCGATCCCGATCCCCCGCGCCGCCATGGCCGAAGGATCGACCTGGACCCGCACGGCGTACTTCTGGCTGCCGTGGACCTGCACCTGCGAGACGCCGCTCACCATGGAGATGCGCTGGGCCAAGAGGGTCTCGGCGTACTCGTCCACGGTGGAGAGGGGGAGGGTGGGCGAGCTCAGGGACAGGAAGAAGATGGGCCAATCCGCGGGGTTGACCTTCCGCATGGTGGGCGGGCTGGGCATGTTGGCCGGCAATTGTCGCAGGGCCGCGGCGATGGCCGACTGAACGTCCTGAGCGGCGGCATCGATGTTCCGGTCCAGGGCGAACTGGAGCGTGATCCGCATGGCGCCCTGCTGGCTATTCGAGGTCATGTTGTCGATGCCGGCAATGGTCGAGAACTGCTTCTCCAGCGGCGTGGCCACGGAGGAGGCCATGGTTTCCGGGCTGGCGCCCGGAAGCTTGGCGGACACCTGGATGGTGGGGAAATCCACGTTGGGGAGGTCGCTCACGGGCAAGAGCCGGTAGCCCATAAAGCCGAAGATGAGGATAGCGGCCATGACCAGGGTCGTCATGACGGGCCGGCGAATGAACAGCTCGGGGATGTTCATTGAGCCTGCCCCGAATCAGTGGCCGCCGCCGGCTTCGCCTCCACGCGGGCGCCAGGGACGAGCCGAAGCTGTCCGTCCGTCACCACCTTCTCCCCCGGGGCGATGCCTTTCGCCACCACGGTCTCGGCGCCGAATGTCCTGCCCACTGTGATGGGGCGCGACTCGACCGTGAGATCGGATCGCATCACGTACACATACTGGCCCTGCTGGCCGGTTTGAATGGCCTGGGAGGGAATGACCACCACGTCACGCTGGACGGTGAGCGTCAGGATCACAGTGACAAACTGCCCCGGCCAAAGGGTACCCTCCTGATTCGGGAAGGTGGCCTTGAGCTGGATGGTTCCCGTGGTGGGATCCACCGTGTTGTTCACGAACGTGAGCGCCCCCATTGCCGGCGAGCTGTCCTGGCCCCGGGGGACCGCCTGGACCCGTACGCTGCCGGCCGCCAGGTACTTCTTGACGTCCGGCAGATACTGCTCAGGGACGGAGAAGCTGACATAGATCGGATGAATTTGGTTCAGGACGAGCATTTGGGCGGTATCGTCTCGGGCCTTGACGGCACTGCCCACGCGCACCAGGAGGTTCCCCGTGCGTCCGTCCATGGGGGCGCGAATGGTCGTGTACCCGAGCTGAACCTGCGCGTTCTCCACCACCGCCTGATCGGCCTTGATGACCGCCTTGATGTTCTCCACCGTGGCTTGCGCGGCCCGGATCGAGGCCCTGGCGCTCGTCACCGCGGCCTGGTCCGCTTGGATCGTCGCCTCCAGGGCGGCGGCGGTGGTGCGCACCTGATCGTACAGTTCCTGTGAGATGGCCCCGTCGTCGATCAGGCCCTTGTAGCGGCGGGCTTGCGCTGCGGCATTCTCGAGTTGCGCTGTGTCGCGCGCGAGGTTTGCCTCTGCCTGCTTTTCCGCCGCCATGGTCTGCGCCACCGCGGCTTCGGCCTGTTGGAGTTGCGCCGTATCGCGCCCCAGGTTGGCCTCGGCTTGGTGAAGCGCCGCCTCGAACGGGCGCTGATCCAGCGTGAAGAGCAGATCGCCCTTTTTGACCTCCTGGCCCTCCACGATGTGGATGCGGGCGACCTCTCCATCCAGCTGGCTCTTGAGCGTCACCGTGGCATACGCCTGTACCGTGCCGACCGCGCGGATCTGTACCGGGACGGCCTTGCTGACCGCGGTGTCTATGATCACCGGCACGGCCTCCCTCGCCCCAGGGGTATTGGCCTGGGCTTTTTCGGAGCTCCCGTTGGAACAGGCCCCGAGGAGGACGGCGGCCAGCAGCAACGCTGCCCCAGAGAGTGCGCGACACCTCCGGAGAGCAGCCGGCTGGCGGCATGCCCCGGCATCGCTATCGGCGAGACTCCAGAGGTCCTCAATGTCCATTCGCATTCTCCCCCGTGTCTATTGACCTGACAGTCCGGCTCCGTCCCCCTCGCCCTGCCGCCAGTGGTGCGTCCAGATGGCTTGCCTTATGGATTGGTCCAGGAGGCTGCATCCTTCCTTGGTGGCCATCTCCACTCGAGACGCTCTCGAAGGGTTCTCCCAACAAGGTCACACCTTGCATGATTCGTCGGAGGCTGGCCGGGGACAGCCGGGACAGCGCGGTCGCCATCCACGTTTGGGTGGATTGGCGCGCGCGCCGGAAATGCCGAGTACCCAGGGGTGTGAGCTTGAGGACCACGCGCCGACGCTCCTGAGGATTTGCGACCCGAGTCACCATGCCCCGCCGCACCAGCCGTTCCACGATGACTGAGGCTGTGGGGCGGGTCACCCCAAGGTGCTCCGCCAGTTGAAACAGGCAAGACCCTGGGCAGCGATAAAGGTACGCGAGGGTGCGGAGTTGGGGAATGGAAAGGAGTGGGGCCCCCCGGCGGCGCATCTCCTCGCGGATAGCGCGCATGACCAGGGGTACGGTCTCCATCACCGCCTGGGCGCACTGGTCAGCGAGATTCGCTGTGGTCACCGGAACCCCCCGCCTAGCTCTTCGACATCCACGATCAGGGATGGCTATGTCGGAGCACAGTAGTCCGGATAGTTAGAGTGACGAATTATCCCCACAATCTGGCTTGCTGTCAATGCCGCGTATCGCGCCGTCAAGCCGTTAGAGCGGGATGCGCAGCTTCTTGGCGTGGGTCTCGAGGAGGAA
>CAZXXV010000158.1:0-8761 GCA_964644725.1 uncultured bacterium | reverse complement strand
GTCCGTAATTGCACGGCACGCATCTCGTTTGTCGGAGGAGTATGCCGATAAGCGTAGCAACGCAACTGCTTCAAGAGAGGAGGAGAGGAGGTGATGCACTGATTGGCACGTGGTCGGATGGCAATGGCACAAGGACGCAGGCAATTGGACGCACGCTGTAAAGACGGAAGGAGCTGAACGATGAAAACGGTTAGTGCTGTGACCCGGCGTTGGTGCGCCGTCGGCGCCTTCGCCATGGTCTTGGGGATCGGCGCAGCTGGCCTCGAGGCTGCCGAGACCACGCTCACCATGTGGAGTCACGAGGCCTCTGAGCCGGCGAAGGTGGCCTGGCGTGAGACCGCTGCCCGGAACTTTGAAGCAAAGAATCCCGGGGTCAAGGTCAAGATCACCTGGTACGAAAAGGAAGCACTCTACGCTGCCCTGAAAACCGCTCTCCGTGCAGGTCAAGCGCCGGACCTTTTCTACATGGAGCCGGACCAGACGGAGTACATTGAGAACGGGTTCCTCCTCCCGCTCAATGACCTCGTCAACTGGGGGAACATCTACGACTGGGCGCGAGCGGTCTGGACATACGGCGGCAAGACCTATGGCCTGCCGCAGGAGGTCTACACGGTCGAGCTGTACTACAACAAGGACCTGATGAAGAAGCTCGGCGTGAACCTTCCGCCTAATGGTCAGGTCGGCCAGGCGCAGTTCCTCGAGATCGTCAAGAAGTCCGCAGCAGCGAACATCACCCCGATCGCCCAGGGCGTCGGCGACAGGCCATATCCTGGCGCATACGTCATCGGCGAGTCGCTGTTGAAGAAGCTGGGCCGGAACGACTACGGGAAGCTCATGCAGGGAAAACTCTCCTACAAAGACCCCCGGATCGTCGAGGTCTTCAAGTATGTCAAGGAGCTGGTTGACGCTGGTGCATATCCGAAGAGCTTCGCCACCTTGAAGCTGGGTGAGTCCCACTACTACTTCCACACAAAGCCCGGCGCCCTGATGTTCCCGATGGGGAGCTGGTACACCGGGCGCGCCTTCGTCCCGCCAGACAAGGGCGGCCAGCCGGAAGACTTCCCGCTCGGCATCATGAGCATTCCCGCCATGGATCGCGGTGCCTGCAATCAGTGCAAGACGCTGAGTGTCGGCGCGAGCTTCGGGATCAACGCGACCACGAAGTATCCGAAGCTTGCCGCGGGGATGCTCAACGAGATGGCGACGCCTGAGATGGGTGCCTCCTGGCTCAGTACGATTCTCCTTCAGACTGCGATCAAGGCCGACGCCAGCAAGGTTACAGGGAAATACGCGTCCTACTTCAAGGAGTTGGCGGAGCGGAACAAGGACGCCGAGTTCTTCATCGGCACCCCGCGTGACCACCTCAAAGGACAGTGCCTTGACACCTTCACCCAGGTGATGAACACCGCCTTCCCGGGCGGCCTGCTCAGCGTCGAAAAGACCGTTGAGATGATGGATCAGGGCTGCTACAAACCCTGATCGCTGTGCCGCTCGATTCCTACAGCTCGCCGAGGGGAACGAGGTCGCCAAAGGGCACCCGTTCCCCTCGCTGTGTTCATCCTTTTAGGAACCGGGCTGCGGCCGGACGCAAAGCGAGGACACCGATGTCGCTGATTTCCGCACCCCATGAGAAAGCCTCTCTTGTAGCCCGCCTCAGGGATCGCCTCCGGGGGGGCTCTGTGCAGTCCCCCTGGGGGGCGATCATGGTGTTCCTGTCCCCGGCGCTGTTGGTATACGCCGCCTTCACCGTCTACCCCGTCATTCGCACCTTCTATAATAGCTTTCATACGATCAAGCCGCGGGGGGTCGAGGAGTTCGTCGGCCTGGCGAACTTCGTGGCATTGTTCACTCGGGACTTTGTCTTTTGGAAGGCGGTAACCAACACCATGATCTGGGCCACCATCGCGCCAATCGTGGATGTGGTGACGGGCCTGCTCCTCGCCTTGTGCCTGTTCGCCAGCGTGCCGTTTGCCCGGTTCTTTCGGATCGCGTGGTTCACTCCAGTGCTGATCACCTACGTGGTCGTCGGCATTCTCTGGATGTGGATGTATAACTATGATTGGGGCATCGTGAACGCGCTCCTGCGCTGGGTCGGCCTCGGGGCCTGGGCCCATTCTTGGATCGGCGACCCAGCGACTGCCCTGTGGGCCCTGATGTTTGCGCATGCCTGGAAGTGGGCCGGCTTCAACATGGTCGTCTGCGTTGCCGCGCTCTATGCCCTGCCAACCGAGGTGCTGGAGGCGGCAGAGATCGATAACTGTGGCTGGTTCCGGAAGCTGATCTTCATCATTATCCCGATGGTGCGACCGACTTTGCTGAACCTGCTGGTCCTCGCCTTTGTCGGAAAGATGAAGGTGTTCGACCTCGTCTGGATCATGACCAAGGGCGGACCCCTGTGGTCGACGGAAACCGTGTCCACCTATGTCTACAAGCGCGCCTTCGAGTGGAGCACCTTTGACCTTGGGTACCCCTCCGCAGTTGCCGCCGTGTGGTTCATAGTGGTTCTGGTGTTCGTCCTAGGGCTCACCTGGCTGTTTCACCAGCGTGAGCGCCTGGAGTACTGAGCCATGCGAATCCCACGAGCGTGGAAGCAGGGCCTGCTGCTGATTGTTCTCTCCCTGTACACGGTGTACTCCGCTGGACCGTTTGCCTGGGTCGCCATGATGTCCCTGCGGACGACTTCGGAGATCAGCGCGGATCCCTATGCCCTCCCGGAACACCTTCACTGGGAAAAGTACGCTACGGCGTGGACGACGTCGCACTACGGGACCTATTTTTGGAACAGCACGGCCGTCGTCGTGGCAGCCGTGGCGCTGCTGACGATCATCGGATCCATGGCGGCCCATTGCCTCGCCCGATACCGCTTCCGGGGCAATCGGTTGATCTACTTCGTGATCTTCAGCGCCATCATTTTCCCGCCGCAGGTAATCATCATCTCTCTGTTCCAGGTTCTCGTCGAGTACGGCCTGTTCAATACCCGAACGGGCCTGACCCTGGTCTACGTCTCGATCCAGCTCCCGCTGACGATGTACATCCTCGAGGGATTCTTCGCGCAACTCCCGCAGGATCTCTTTGACGCAGCGAAGATCGACGGCTGCTCCGATTTGAACATCTTCTGGCGGCTGACACTCCCGGTCGGTGTGCCGGCGATCGCGACGACGGTCATCCTGAACTTCATCAACCTCTGGAATGAGTTTCTCTTTGCCGTGGTACTGATCACCGACGAGGAGAAGCGGACCCTGCCGCTCGGCATCATGAAGTTTATGGGCGATCAAATGCAGGACATCGGAATGATCTCAACCGGCCTGATGATCGCGATCATCCCGGTCATCGTGATTTACGTATTGTTCTCCGAGAAGCTGATCCGAGGCATGACCGCCGGGGCCGTGAAATAGGGCAGGCAGGGCTCAAGAGGAAGGAAAGATGAACATCGGTCGTCGGGTCGATTGCCACGCGCACGTCATTGCGCCCGCCAGATTCCCGTATGCCGATGGGCCGGGATACAAGCCCCGCCCGGATGAGACGGGGGACTGTGCTGCGTTCCAGGGTGTCCTCACCTCCCACGGGATCAGCCATGCCCTCCTGGTGCAGCCGAGTTGCTACGGGTACGACAACGCCTGCATGCTGGATGCAATGGCGCGAAGCCAGGGGCGGTTCAAGGGCATCGCGGTGGTCGCACCGCAGGCGACCGAAGGGGCAATGCTTTCCCTCAAGGGGCCGGGTGTGGTCGGCGTCCGGCTCCACCTCATGCGGTCGGATCCGGAGGCCCTCTCCCGGCCCGGCGCCGAGCGCTTCCTGGCCCGCGCCAGGGCGCTCGGGTGGTTCGTGGAGGTGTATGCCAGAGGGCAGGTCTGGTGCGGGATCGAGCGGATCCTCCGCCAGAGCGGCGTGACGGTCCTCATTGCACACCTTGGTGAGCCGGATCCATCGCGCGGCGTGGACCAGCCGGGGTTCCAGGCCGTCCTCGCGCTCGGCCGCGAGACCGATGCCGTCGTGAAGCTGTCGGCCCCCTTCCGCACCTCAGCCCAGCCCTTTCCGCACGCGGACGTCGACCCGTTCGTTGCGGCGGTCATCGACGCTTTTGGTCTGGACCGCTGCGTGTGGGGCTCCGACTGGCCCTTCATCAACACCTCACAGCAAGTCGAGTATGGCAGGCTTCTGGAGGTTCTGACTCGTTGGCTGCCCGATCCGGGCCATCGCAATCGTGTGCTATGGCATACCCCAGCGCGACTCTTCGGCTTCTCATGCGATGCTTGATTGGGCAAGCCGGCAAGGCAATCTGTTGATTGAATCAAAGATGCAAGGAGTCTCCCTATGAGCACGCAAACCAACATGATCGGCCGCCCCGTCGGGGATCTGGACACCCCTGTCTTGCTGGTGAATCTGGACAAGCTGGAACGGAATATTGCGAAGTTGCGGCAGGTGATCATCGCAGAGGCGGGGATTGGGTGGCGTCCCCACACGAAAGCGATCAAGACGCCGGCCATTGCCCACAAGCTGCTCCAGGCCGGGGCCCACGGCGTCACCTGCGCCAAGCTGAGTGAGGCCGAGGTGATGGCGGCGGCCGGGATCCGGGACATCCTGATTTCAAATCAGGTGGTGGGAAACGCCAAGATCACACGCCTAGTTCCATCTCCTGCGGCACGCCGACATCATCGTGGCCGTGGACTGCGATGCTCACGTGAAGGCCCTCGATGCCGCCGCCCAGGCGGCGAAGACGCGGCTCCGAGTGGTGGTCGAGGTGAACATAGCCATGAACCGCGCCGGCGTAGAGCCGGGGGAACCGGTTGTTACCCTGGCCAAACAGGTGGCGTCCTGTCGGGGCCTGCGTTTCGCAGGACTCATGGCATGGGAAGGGGGTCGGCTCGCAGAAATCCCCGAGCCCGATGAGAAGCGAAAGAAGATCGAGGCGGCCGTCGGTCTCATCACGGCCAGCGCCGAGCGCTGCCGGGCAGCGGGCCTCCCCGTCGAGAACGTGAGCTGCGGGGGGACCGGGACCTACTGGATCACGGCCAGGCTCCCGGGCGTCACCGGGGTCCAGGCTGGTGGAGGCATCTTTTGCGACGTGCACTACCGAAGGGATTACGGCGTACAGCACGAATTCGCCCTCACTATCCTGACCACCGTGATCAGCCGTCCGACGCCGATCCGTATCATCTGCGATGCTGGCTGGAAGACGATGGCGCAGCAGCCGGCCCTCCCGGAGCCTCTCGACTTGGGGGAGATAAAGAGCCTGAAGCTCTCAGCCGAACACGCGACGATTGAATTAGCGTCTTCCCGATCCACGCCTCAAGTCGGCGATCGGGTGGAGTTTGTGGTCGGATACTCTGACGCCACTGTGTTTCTCCACGACCGTCTTTATGGGGCTCGTGGTGGGTGCCTCGAAGTGATCTGGCCTATCCTGGGCCGCGGGATGACGGAATAGATTTCCGCAACTTTCTGCCTCAGCAAGGTCGAATTTAAATCAACCCTAAAAAAGGGGGAGGTCATGTCGAGGCTCAGCGGGAAAGTGGCCATGGTGACCGGGTGCAGCGGGGAGCGAGGCATCGGCCGGGCAGTCGCGCGTCGCTTGGCTGCGGACGGCGCGGACCTGGTTCTCACCTCGAGCGGCGTACGGTTAGCCATCAACAAGCCGACGAGCGGATGGGGCGGACTGGAGGCGGTCGCCAAGGAAGTGCGGGACACCGGCCAACGAGCGCTCACGGTTTCCCTGGATGTCCGGTCTGTCTCCCAGATCGCCGCCGCCATTGACCAAACCCTCCAGCATTTCGGAAGGCTCGACATCCTGGTCAACAACGCGGCCGCGCCGGCGGGTGCCGATCGGGTGCCCGTCGTTGAGCTGTCGGAGGAGGCCTGGGACATCGTCCTGGACGTCAATCTGAAAGGGGCTTTTCTCTGCGCCAAGGCCGCAGCCAACGTCATGCTTCGTCAACACATTCGGGGCCGAATCATCAACATCGGATCGGACAACAGCAAGGTCGGGCAGCCGAGACTCGCGGCCTACTGTGCATCGAAATTTGGACTGGTGGGGTTCACGCAGGCCCTGGCGATGGAACTCGCGCCTGCCGGGATCACCGTGAACACCGTCTGCCCGGGTCCGGTCGACACCGAACGGGTGGATCACTTCGGGCGGCGTGAGGATGGAACGTACGACGAGGGGCGCCGGGCTGCGCGCATCACGCAATTGTCTGCGGCCACCCCACTCGGCCGCCTCGCGACTCCGAAGGACGTAGCCGACCTCACCGCATTCCTTGCCTCGGATGAGGCCGAGTACATCACCGGGCAGGCCATCAATCTCGTCGGTGGCCTGATCATGCATTGAGAAGATGCGGCTGGTCGCGGCGGAATGAGAGGAGTCGGGGACTAACCACGCATTCCTCCGCGAAGAGGGGAACCGACTTGGCGAAGAAGCGCATTACTCTCATACATGCCGTGCCGACTGCAATCCCGCCCATGCTGCACGAGTTCCGGGAGCAGTGGCCCGAGGCCGAGGTCCGAAACCTGCTCGATGACGACCTCATGCCCGCCTACACCCGAGAAGGGGGGCTCACGCCCCATATCGTCGAGCGCATCTGCGAGCTTGCACTCTACGCTGCCCGCACGGGCAGCGATGGAATTCTCTTCACCTGCTCGGTCTTTCCCGAGGCGGAGGACATGGCGAAGCGTCTGGTGCGCGTTCCACTGTTGAAACCGGACGAGGCCATGATTGCGGCCGCCCTCGATGTCGGCAAGCGGATCGGGGTGATGGCCACGAATCCCCCCGCCGCTCCGGCGGCCGTCGCCCAGCTCAATGCCGGCGCGGCCGCCCGGGGCACGGACATCGAGGTCATGACGGCCGTGGCGGAGGGCGCGTTTGCCGCCGGCAACGCCGGCGATTCGGCCACCCACGACCGCCTCATCATCGAGGCAGTGGAACGGACAGCGGGCATGGTCGATGTGATCTGCCTTGCCCAGGTCTCCATGGCCATGGTCCGGGCCCGGGCGCAGGCCAAATCGTCCGTTCCCGTCCTGACCACCCCCACCACGGCGGTGGCCCGGTCACGCACACTCGTTAGCGGCGGGACTGCTTCATAAAGTCTGCTCTGGAGGAAGAGAGATGAAGCTGAGTTATGCCGTAGCCTTGCCGGACTGCCAGGCTAAGAAGATGCAGTGCTTCCGTGGTGATCTCGACACGGTTTGTGGTCAGCTGCGAGAGCTGGGGTACGACGGCGTCGAGCTCTTCGCCCGGAATCCGAAAGGATTGGATCAGCAGGCCATTGTCCAGACGATCCAACGGCATGAGCTCGCGGTGCCTGAATTGAGCACCGGCCCGTCCAGCGAGGACGGGCTGACGCTGACTGATCCGGATCCCACGATCCGAAAGGCCGCCCGAGAACGCCTTCGGGATTACATTGACATGGCCTCCCACTGGGACGCGCAGATCCATCTCGGACGGATCCGCGGGAGCGTCCCCGAGGGACCGGGGGCCGCGGACGCGTGCAACCTGATGAAGGAGGGATTCCTGGAGGCTGCTGAGTACGGTCAGTCGCGGGGCGTGCGGGTTCTCCTGGAGCCTCAGTGCCGGTTCCAGGGCAATACCTTGCTTTCCGTCCTCGATGGAATCGCCTTCGTGCGGGAGTTGAATCATCCCAACCTGGGTATCGTCGCCGACACGTTTCATATGAACATCGAAGACCCGTCTCTCCCGGCGAGCCTGATGGCGGCCAGGCCCTACCTGACGCATGTTCACTTTGCCGACAGCAATCGTTGGTACCCTGGCCCGGTCACATCAATTTCCGCGAGGTGCTGGAGGCCTTGCGGTTGATCGGCTACGACCGCTTCATCACGATGGAGATGGAACAGCAGCCCGACTCACCGACGGCGGCCCGCCGGGCCATGCAGACGATGCGGGCGTTCTTGGACGCGCTGTGATGATGGCGGAACGGTCCCATGCGGTGGCCCCGATCCCGGGCGACGGGAAGCGGCCCGAAGATCAGCTATCTGACCGTCTCGGTCCTCGAGGGGACCAGCCACAAGAGTTTGGAACTGAAGGCATGGGATGCCTGGTATCCTGTCTCTGAGATTCGGTGAATACCAACCAGCGCATCGGCGCCCCTAGCGCTCTGGATTGGCGGCCAAGCCACACATTTCCGCTGTACCACAGAGGCAGCGCGCACACAATGGAAACCCGAATACGTCGGATGGGTCCCCTGAGAAGAGCCGCTCGCCGCACAGTTGGGCGGCTGGCTGGTGAGTCGTTGGCAAGGAGCATGCAATGATGCGCTTGATCGCCGTCATCCGGGGACGCCGGATCGTCCTTGCTCTGGCGGTCACTCTTCTTGTCGCCTCTCCGGCGCTGATTGGCCGAAGCTGGGCGGATGACACCCCGGAGGAGCGTGCCACGCTCAAGGGAATCAAGGCGGTGAAGGTGGTGGTGAGGGACCTGCACCCGGATGCCGAAGCGGACGGGCTGACGGCGGGTCAACTCCGGACCGACGTGGAGCTGCGGCTGCGGAAGGCTGGCATCGCGGTATCTGCGTCGGCCAAAGCCTCGATCAACGTCACCGTCAACACCTCGGGGCGCGAGAGCGGCTGGTACTTCTTCGTGATGGAGGTCAGCCTCACCCAACCGGTCGCACTCGTCCGCGATCGGAAACGCATCATCCTGGCCGCGACCTGGCGCGTGGGGAACTTCGGAGACGTAGCCGCGCAGGATCTGGCGCGTTTCGTGCGCGAGACGGTGGCCGGCCAGATTAACCCAACTTCCAATGTGAGTTGGCGT
>CAZXXV010000157.1:0-8786 GCA_964644725.1 uncultured bacterium | reverse complement strand
ATCTTCACAACCGGGGTCGCCTTCACCGCCGACCCGACGCAGCTCGCGCCCATCAACTGCAACTGGCCTGGGTGGACCTGCGATCCCAAGCTGGACGGCATGATGGCGCGCCTGGCCGCCGAGACCGAATTCTCCAAGCGGTACGCCATCTGGAGTGAGATTCAGAAGTGGTTCTGGGACGAGGTGCCGAACATCAAGTTCGGCGATTTCTTCACCCTCCGCATCAAGCAGAAGCAGGTGGCGGGGTACGCGAACCGGAACCGCCCCTTCTTCTGGAACGTCTGGCTGGCCTCGCGGTAGCGGCCTGTACCTAGCGGATGCCCGAGGGCGGGGAAGGGAATGGCCACGGCCAGGGTCCCCACCTCGGGCATCACCGCCCCAGGCTGATGGCCGAGGAGCGAACCCCGTGGGCGCCTACTTCCTGAAACGGGTCATCTCCCTGATCCCCGTCCTCCTGATCGTTATGACGGTGGACTTTCTCGTCATCCACCTGATCCCTGGGGATCCGGCGGCGGTCATGGCAGGGCCTAACGCCACTTTGTCTGACATCGCCCGGCTGCGATCGCTTCTCAATCTGGACCTCCCAATCCATGTGCAGTTCCTTCGCTGGATGGGTCGGGCGCTTCGGGGCGACCTGGGGGACTCGCTCTTCCTGGGCCGCACAGTCACGCGCGCCATGTGGGAGCGGGCCGAGCCGACGCTCCTGCTCACCACCTATGGACTCGTGGTGGCCGTGGCCATCGGCATGCCCCTGGGGCTCGTGGCGGCAGTGCGGCGAAACACCGCCGTGGATCGCGGCTTCATGCTGCTGGCGGTTCTCGGTGTCTCGATCCCGACCTTCTGGCTGGGGCTGATCTTCATCTACGCGTTCGCCGTGAACCTCCGGTGGCTTCCCGCGGCGGGTTACGCATCGCTGTCGGATGGGTTCGGGGCCAACCTGCGGTATCTGATCCTGCCGGCCCTGGCACTGGGCCTGAACCAGTCAGCCCTGGTGGCGCGCATGACCCGCTCGTTCATGCTGGAGGTCCTGAGTGAAGACTACATCCGGACCGCCCGGTCGAAAGGCCTGGCCGAGAGCCTGGTCATCCTTCGCCACGCGCTGCGGAACGTCCTTGTGCCGACCGTGACCGTGGTGGGGTTGATCTTCGCGGTGCTGATCGGCGGGGCTGTCGCGACGGAGATCGTCTTCAATATCCCGGGCGCCGGACGGCTCCTCATTGACTCGGTGCTGCGACGGGACTATCCCGTGATCCAGGGCGCTGTCCTGTACATCGCGCTGGCGTTCGTGATCATCAATCTAGTCGTGGACATGCTCTACGTCGTCATCGACCCGAGGATCAAGTACGCATGAAGCCCGCAAGAGAACGAGACATTCCCGCCAAGCCAGGAGTCCCCAGCCCACGGGGGAGGGGCGGGCCCTCCCTGTCGGGGCGGCTGGCTGGCCAGGCGGGGCCGGTCGCGGGGCTGCTCGTCATCATCCTCATGGTCCTCTGCGCGCTGTTCGCGCCGATCCTCACTCCGTACGATCCGCTCAAGCTGAACATCCTCGAGCGGCTCAGCCCGCCCAGTCGGCTGCACCCGCTCGGGACGGACGATTTCGGTCGGGACGTCTTCAGTCTGGTGCTTTACGGCGGCCGGGCGTCGCTCCTCGTCGGGGGCCTGGTGATGGTGTTCACCTCGATCGTCGGGGTGGTCTTCGGCGTGATCTCGGGGTTCTACAAGACGCTGGACAACCCGCTCATGCGGATCATGGACGGGTTGATGGCCTTCCCCGCCATCGTCCTGGCCATCGCCTTGATGGCTGCTCTGGGCCCCCGGCTCAGCAACGTCATCATCGCGCTCTCGATCGTCTATGCGCCGCGCACGGCCCGGCTGATTCGCAGCACGGTTGTGGTGATCCGAGAGCTCCAATACGTGGAGGCGGCTCAGGCGCTGGGTGCCATGGGGGGAAGGATCCTGTGGGGCCACGTCCTCCCCAACACGCTGGCGCCGCTCATCGTCCAGGGAACGTTCATCTTCGCCTATGCGGTCCTGGCCGAGGCGGCACTCAGCTTCCTGGGGGTGGGCGCCCCCCCGTACATCCCCACGTGGGGAAACATTCTCAGCACCGGGCGGCTGTACATCCAGGATGCCCCGTGGATCATCTGGTTCCCCGGCCTAGCCATCATCCTGGCGGGGTTGGGGCTGAACCTCCTGGGAGACGGCCTGCGCGACCTGCTGGACCCCAGGCTCCGAGGCACCTCCGGCACGAGCTGAAGCAACGCTGGAGTCCTTCGGCTTTGGCGCAGGGAGGGCGCGTCTCTATCCAACAACGCATGAATCGAGGAGCAGAACACTGGGATGAACATAGGGCAGAGAAGATCAGATCAGCCTCCAGCTTACGACCCCACTCATCCGAAACTGTTGTTTTGTCACTTTCCCTTCGGCAAGAATCCCGAGATCATCCGGGAGTACGTCGTCGCCAACCGCTATGACGGGGTCGAGTGGGGGCTGGATGGCTGGCGGATGATGGTCGCCCGTGGCCGCCGGCAGCAAATGATAGACCGGCTGCGGAGCGTGGCATCCCTCTGCTCTCTCCATGCGCCGTACACGGACCTTGAGATCGGTCACCGGGATGCAGAGTACGCTGAGGCGGCCGTCCGGGTCCTCCAGGGCTACGTCGACGCCGCGGCCGATCTCTCGGCCCACCACATCAACCTCCATGTGGGATCCTTCGCCCCGGATCCCGAGGAGCTCTCCTGGGAGACGCTGGTCCGCAATCTCGCCGGGCTGATGGATTATGCCGCCCAGCGCCGGACGGTGCTGACGGTGGAGAACCTCCGTCACGGGCCGACGAGCGACCCGGAGACCTTTGCCGCCCTGCTCCGGGAAACCGGCGCCCCGGTGACGTTCGACCTGGGACATGCCCATGGCAGCGCCTGGGTCCAGAGCGGCCGCGGGTCGGTTGCCGACTTCCTGAAGAGCATCCCGACCCGCATCATGGCCGGGCACCTGTACTTCACCGAGCGCAACGATTCCCATTTCGCCCCAACGGATGTCACCGACATCGCCGGCGCTCTGGACGGCCTGTGGGAGGCGGGTTGTGACTTCTGGGTGCTGGAGTTGCATACGCGGGAAACACTCGAACAGACGCGGAGGGTTTTGGACCAGTACTTGGCTGAGCGGGAGTCTCGCATCGCTAGTGAACAGGGAAGGGCGGAACGCACGCCCAGAACAGGAGGAGATCATGTGGTGTCGTAATTCTGCCTGGGGTGGCGTGGGACTCATCGGCTGTGTTGCGCTGCTGGCCGCCGTCTTGGTCGCGCCGGCCTGGGCCCAGTCCAAACCCGTGATGGTCTACGGGGTGATTCACGAGTACACGCTCGCCCGGTTGATGCAGAAGTTCGAGCGGGACACGGGCGGCAAGGCGGATTTCATCCGCCTGTCGGCCGGCGAGGTGGCCACCCGGGTGCTGGCGGAGCGGCAATCCCCCAAGGGGGACGTGATCTTCGGGATCTCCCGCGCCATCCAGGAGTCCATGAAGGCCCAGGGGCTCCTGGAGGCATACAAGTCCCCGCGCCGGTCTGACGTGCCCAGCCGGTACGTGGACCCCGACGGGTACTGGACCGGGAGTGCCCTCACCGTCCAGGGGATCGCCATCAACACCGAGCGCTGGAAGAAAGAGTTCGGCACTGCCCCAATACCGAAGACATGGGAGGATCTCCTGGATCCGAAGTACAAGGATCTCATCGTGGCTCCGAGCCCGTTGAGCTCCGGGACGGGATTCACCTTCATCGTGGGGCAGTTCTTCCGCCTGGGCGAGGAAAAGGGCTGGGAATACCTGAAGGCCCTGGACAAGAACGTGCGGTTCTACACGCCCAGCGGCATCGCCCCCACCCGCATGGTCGCCGCCGGCGAGTTCCTGATCGCGATCACCTTCGCCCACGATGCCCTCAAGGCGATCTCCGCCGGGTATCCCATCGCGCTGATCCATCCGGCGGGCGTGAGCTGGGACATCGGATCGGTCTCGCTGATCAAGAACGGCCCGAACCCCGAGGGCGGGAAGAAGTTCATCGACTGGATCCTCGGCCGGGACCC
This sequence comes from uncultured bacterium, assembly GCA_964644725.1. Taxonomy (GTDB): domain Bacteria; phylum Methylomirabilota; class Methylomirabilia; order Methylomirabilales; family 2-02-FULL-66-22; genus 2-02-FULL-66-22. The sequence continues at coordinate 4,709 of CAZXXV010000157.1, read as the reverse complement.
GATCCAGCTCATCGTGGACCTGAACTTCGAGGGCTCTCTCCGGTCCGATGTGAGCCTGCCCATGGGCGCCACGCCGCTTGATAAGCTTGACCTCGTGGACTACAAGCTGGACTGGGCGGCGCAGAATCGCCAGCGGATCCTCAAGCAGTGGGGAGACCTCTTCAAGAAGTAGGCGAAGAGCGACCGGGCCTGGAGGAATCCTCTTCGCTGGCCGGAAGAGGAAGAGGGGGCAGAACGCGGGATGTCCGGAGAAATCGTGGCGCGGGGGTGGGCCGGAAACTCCCTGGCTCGGGCACGCCGGTGGGTCGTTGATCCTCTAAGCGGGGGGATGATCACCCTGGTGATCGCCCTGCTGGGGCTGTTCGTCCTGCTTCCCGTCGCCAGGGTCCTGGGCCAGCCCGGGCGAGCGGAGTGGGTGCGCCTGCTCGGCGATCCGCGCTGGCTCCGCCTGGGCGGCAACACCTTGATGATTGCGACTCTGTCCACCGTCTCGGCCGTGATGCTGGGATTCCTCTTCGCCTATGCCACATCGCGGCCGGACGTCCCGCTCCGCAATCTCTTCAAGCTGATCGCCATCCTGCCGCTGGTTTCACCGCCCTTCGTGGGCGGCCTGGCCTTCATCCTGCTCTTCGGCCGGCGGGGCGTCATCACGTATTCGCTCCTGGGGCTGCGGGGCGACATCTACGGATGGCACGGGCTCTGGATGGTCCAGACGCTGGCCTTCTTCCCCATCGCGTACCTTGCGCTCGCCGGGGTCCTGCGGCGGATCAATCCCACGCTGGAGTACGCGGCCCAGGATCTGGGCGCCCACGGCTTTCGGTTATTCCGCACGGTCACGCTTCCCCTGGCCACGCCGGGCCTGGCCAGCGCGGCCCTCCTGGTGGGGATCTATGCCCTGAGCGACTTCGGCAACCCCATGCTGGTCGGCGGCGCGTTCAAGGTGCTGGCGACCGAGACGTACACCCAGGTCACCGGGTGGGGGGACCTCGGGATGGCCAGCGCACTCAGCGCCGCGCTCCTTCTCCCGAGCCTCGCCCTCTTCGCGGCCCAGCGATACTGGGTCGAGGGCCGCTCCTACGCGACCGTGACCGGCAAAGGGAGCTTCGCGGACCCTTTGCCGACACCCGTTCCCTTGCGCTGGGGGCTCTTCGCCGGCTGTGGTCTGGTGGCGCTTGTACTCCTGGCGATCTACGCTGTGGTGTTCGTGGGGGCCTTTGCCCGGACCTGGGGCGTGAACTGGCGGCCGACTCTGGAGAACTTCGAGTACACCGTCTTCCGGGGCAAGCAACTCTGGAACAGCATCCGATTCGCGGGCCTGGCTGCCCTGGGCGGATCGGCCTTCGCCGTGCTGGCGGCCTTCCTGATCCACCGGAAGCGTTTCCCCGGGCGGGTGGCTGTCGATTTTCTCGCGGTCCTACCGGCAGCATTGCCGGGGACCCTGATCGGGGTCGGGTACATTCTGGCCTTCAACACGCCGCCCCTGGCCCTCACCGGGACGGGGACGATCATCGTGGCGGCCATGCTGTTCCGAACAATCCCTGTGGGCTACCGGGCGGCCGTCGCCGGGCTCGCCCAGATCGCGCCCAGCATCGAAGAGGGCGCGGCCGATCTGGGGGCGCGTCCCCTGCGGACCCTGTGGGACGTGACCCTGCCCCTGATTCGCTCGGCGTTCACCAGCGCGCTGGTCTTTACCTTCATCCGATCCATGAACACGCTGAGCGCCGTCATCTTCCTCGTCTCGCCGGGCAATGTGGTCGCCTCGGCCTCCATCCTGGCCCTGGCGGAGCACGGGGATTGGGGACAGGCCAGCGCCATGGCGGCGAGCCTGATGTCGGCCGTCTTTCTCGTCCTCCTGGGGTTCCGCCTCCTTACCGGAGGTCGGATGCGCCTCTTCGAGCTGTGACCATGACAACAGGAACCACGCACGTCCGATTGGACGCGGTGGTCAAGCGCTTCGGCAATGTGGTGGCCGTGGCGGGGGTATCGCTGGACATCGCCCGGGGGAGCCTCACCACCATCCTCGGACCCAGCGGGTGCGGGAAGACCACCATCCTGCGGCTCATCGCCGGCTTTCTTGAACCCGATGCCGGGGACATCCTGATCGACGGTGCCTCGCAGCGGGGCCTGCCGCCCTACCTGCGCAAGACGTCCACGGTCTTCCAGGAGTATGCCCTGTTCCCGCACATGACCGTCTTCAAGAACGTCGCCTACGGGTTACGCCTGCGCCGATTGCCCCGGGCCGCCATCGCCGAGAAGGTGCGGCACACGCTCTCGCTCCTGCGGCTCGACGGGCTCGAAGGGCGGTTCCCCCGGGAGCTGTCCGGGGGCCAGCAGCAGCGGGTAGCGCTGGCGCGCTCGCTGATCGTGGAGCCCGAGGTCCTCTTGATGGACGAGCCGCTCTCCAACCTGGATGCGAAGCTCCGGGTCAGCGTCCGTACGGAGATCCGGGAGATCCAGCAGCGGGTGGGGATCACGACCCTCTACGTCACCCATGACCAGGAGGAGGCGCTGGCCATCTCCGACACGATCGCGGTGATGCGGGGCGGGATGGTAATGCAGGTCGGCAGCCCGCGGGACATCTACGAGCGGCCGGCCGATCCGTTCGTCGCGGCGTTCGTGGGTCAGGTGAACCTGCTCCGGGCGACCGTGGAGGCGGGCGGGCTTCGCCTCGGCACACTCTGCCTGCCGGTTCCGCCCGGCGCGCCCCCGGTCGAACCGGGCCGGGAAGCCATCCTGGCGCTCCGACCCGAGGCCATCCGGATCGGGGCTGGGGCTGACGCGCGGGATGGGCTGACGGGCCGGGTGGTCTCCCGGACCTACCTGGGCACGACCGTCCGGTATCGGATCGAGTTGGCCGGCCAGACGCTCACCGTGGACGACCACGACCCCGCGGGCAAGCCGCTGCTCGATGGGTCGGTCGTCGTGTCCTTCGACCCCACCCGCATCCGCCTCTGGCCCGCCAGCCCGGAGATGCTGGAACAGCTGGAGGAGCGGCCGTAACGGGTTGCCACCTCGGCTATGGCCGGCCTGAACGTCGCGTGAACTCACATTGCGTTCAGACGTCGACCCTGTCAGTATTGGGGTAGAAGATTCGACACAGCATGACCCTCAGTCGGAGGAGTCAGAGAGCAGACTGGTATGGCAGGCCAAAAGAGAACAACAGTGCATCTCCGGTCGAAGGCGCATCGAGCCTTGAATGTGAAGGCGGCGACGAGCAACCGGTCGGTTTCGGAGTTGACCGATGCAGTCGTGGTTGAGGCACTGCGTGAGGACGCTCTGGACATGGAGGCCTTCGCGAAGCGGTCGAGGGAGCCTTCCCTTCCGTTTGACAAGGTGCTCAGAGGCCTGAAGCGTGACGGGCGCCTGTAACTATTCATCCAGAGGTCCAGATTTGGGGTGATTCGCCCATGATCACAGTCAGTGTCAAGGAACTGAAGAATCGTCTCACCCAGCACCTCCGTCGTGTCAAGCAGGGCGAAAAAGTTATCATCACCGACCGGGGCGAGCCGATTGCCCTGATTCAGCCAATTCAATCTGCGGCACCGGTCGTGAGCTTGCAGGCACGGCTGGCCAAGCTTGCCGCCCAGGGTCTCGTGACCCTCCCGACCCGCAAGCCCCTCAAGGGAGTGCGCACGGTAAAGGTGTCGGGGCCCCCGATCTCACGGACCATCCTGGAAGATCGCCGATGAAATCTCGCGGCGTCGGTGTGCTCAGCAAGCGTTTCGTCGCTGAAAGGGGCTTGATAGAGTCCCTCCTTCCTCATTGTCGGGGCTCGGTCTGCTACCAGCGCTGCAGCCGGGCGCTTCGGGGGATGGCTGGGAATCCGGACGGGTGCAGGTGCCGAGGGGCGGGCAGCCTCCGTGTCCGTGGGCGAGCTATCCCTTGAACTCCGGCCCCGCCTCTGATACAAACGGACTGCGCATTGACGGGCCTCTTTTTCGGGTCCCCCCTGTAACCGGACGCTGGCGGCCTTGAAAGACCACTGCCGGGACCTTCTGGAAGAGGACAAGCGGGTCACCGTGGTACGACACGAGGTCCGCCGTACAGGTGTACCTTGACACGTGTGCCTTGAACCGCCCAGAGGTCTTGCAATGAGCGAGGACGTTCCGTTGATGGGGCTTTCTGAGCTGCGAAATCGGGGGTTCGAGGCCCTTGTGCGAGAGCTGGGTGTTGCCAACGCGGTTCGCTTCCTGCACCTGCATGGGACGGGGAGTGGCGATTACACGCAGGATCGAGAGAAATGGCTTGCCGGGCTGACCATCGAGCAGGTCGAGGAAGAGATCCGGTGAATGAAGCTCCGGGGCGAGATTTAAGGTCGGGCCGGTGACCCTGAGCCGGAAGAGGGCATCTTCGTTCCGAATGAGTGCAACAGGCATCCCACGTGCTATTCGTGGATATCCCGCTTCAGATCATGTCCCCCCTGGAGGTGTAGTCCTGGCTCAAACTGCACCCGTATATTTCGACTACCTGAGTGTCGCCCGGGAGGGCCGGCTGACTCCGGACCAGGTGGCGGCCCTTGAGGCTGTGGAGCGGCACGAATTCCCCGAAGATCAGATGATGTTCGAACTTTACATGCTCCGGGTGATAGAACAGATCCGCACCGGCCACCTCAAGCTCGAGGACGTGCTGTCCGCCATGAGATAGGGGAGTTTGCCAGCGCGATCCGAGGAGACAGGCCAATGGGTACTGGGTAGCGATTGAAAAGCGGC
>CAZXXV010000156.1:2902-8792 GCA_964644725.1 uncultured bacterium | reverse complement strand
CCGGGTCGGCGCGCAACTGGTCAACATGGAGTTCATGCAGGCGGGTCCGAGCATCGTGCACCCCGTCCACAGTATACTGAACGCTTGGTTGCTGGCCCTCTATCCCCACTTGACCAACGCGAAGGGCGAGGAATTCCTCGAGCGCTACCTGCCACCGAACTGGTCCATGCGCCAGTGCCTTGACGCCCGGAGCACCCACTATCCGTTCAGCGTCTACGACGGGTCGCAGTACTTCGACATCGCCATCCAGAAAGAACTCACGGAGGGCCGGGGCACGGACAACGGCGGGGTGTTTCTGGACCTGAGCGGCTGTCGGCCGGAGGACCTTCCAGACACGCCCCGCGGGCGGGACGTGCGCCGGTTGTACGGCATCACCCGGGAGTACATCAAGAAGAACTACGGGGTGGACATCGCCGAGCAACCCATCGAGGTGGCCTGCATCGGACACGCTATCAACGGCGGCCTGCGCATTGAGCCCACGGCCGAATCCACCGTGCCGTGCCTGTATGCCGGAGGCGAGACAGCTGGCGGCCCCCACGGGGCGGACCGACTGGGCGGCAACATGAACCTGACATGCCAGGTGTTCGGCAGGCGGGCAGGGCGGAGCGCAGCGCAGCGGGCGCGGGAGCGGGGCATCCCATCCGTGTCCACCACGTTGGTCGAGGCGGAGAAAGGGCGATTGGTGAACCTGCAAGCCCAGCGAGGGAGCCTGGGGCCGGGCCAGCTCAAGCGGTGGATCCAGGAGTGCATGTGGCGGCACCTGCTGGTGGTGCGCAGCAACGCGAGCCTCCGCGCATGTCTTACCGAGGTGGAACGGCTGCGGGGGGGAATGGCAGAGATCAACGTGGATGGCCCGGCCCAGCTCATGGGCCTCCTCGAGGTGAGCAGCCTCCTCACCGTGGCGGAGATCATGGCTCGCACCGCCCTCATGCGTACGGAGTCCCGGGGAAGCCACTACCGGGAGGATTACCCCCAGCGGGACGACGTGTACTGGCAGCAGAGCATCGTCACCCACCAGGTGGCCGGGCGGATGGGACAGTTCCCGGTGCGCCTGCCCAGGCTGGCGGCGGCCGCTGACTAGGTGACGCGCAAGGACGAGAAAGTCCGTGCCGAACGTGATCAGTGGGGGGCGCAATCAGATTAGCGTCCGGGTGGGTTCATGCGGAATGCCTACAGGCCAAGTCACAGAGTAAAGGTGTCAAAGGCAGGATACCCGAGCAAGGAAGCGCAAGACCGTGGCCGGTGAGTGACGTGCGGAAACGGTGAAGAACCGATGCTCTCCACGAAAGGGGAGGCATAAACCAGTGAGTGACAGAGAGAAACCGATCTTGACGGCGGAGGAGGCGGCAGGGCTGATTCCCACCGGCGCGACCGTCACGGTCAGCAGCTCCGCGGCTCAGCTCGTGCCGGACAAGGTTCTGAGCGGCATCGAGGCGCGCTTTCTGACCTCGGGTGAGCCCCGCGATCTCACCGTGGTCTTCCCGGTGGCGATAGGGGATTCATTCGGGACCGTGGGACTGGACCACCTCGCGTACCCCGGGCTGATCAAGCGCCTCATCGGCGGCTCCTATGTCAACGGCCCAGCCTCGAAACCGTCGCCCAAGATCTATGCCATGATCCACGCCGACCAGGTGGAGGCCTACAATCTCCCCCTGGGCGTCCTCATGCATCTGCATCGGGACATCGCTGCCAAGAAGCCCGGGACGATCACGAAGATCGGCCTGGGAACCTTCGTGGACCCACGAGACGAGGGCGGACGCATGAACCGGGTCACGCCCCCGGACCTTGTAGAGGTGGTGCAGTTTCGAGGGGAGGAGTGGTTACTCTACCGCACATTCCCTATTGACGTGGCCATCATTCGGGCGACGACGGCCGATACCCATGGGAATCTCACCCTCGAGCACGAGGGGGTCGTTCTGGCAGTCCTGGCCCAGGCCATGGCAGCGCATAACTCCGGCGGGAAGGTGATCGCCCAGGTGAAACGGGTGGCCGCCCCGGGGACCCTGTCGCCCCACATGGTTAAGGTGCCGGGGATCCTCGTGGATGCTTTGGTGGTGGATCCGGAGCAGCGCATGAACACCGGCATCACCTACGATCCGGCCATCAGCGGCGAGATCCGGACGGCCACATTCCCCGTGGAGCCACTGCCGCTGGGACCGGAGAAGGTCATCGCGCGCCGGGCCCTGTGCCAACTCCGACCCGGCGACATCGTGAACCTGGGGTTTGGCATCTCCTCCATGGTTCCACAGGCTGCCTTCGAAGAGGGAGTGTTCGAGTATCTCAATTTCACCGTGGAGCAGGGGGCCATCGGCGGCCTGCCCCTCACCGGCTTCGCCTTCGGCGCCTCTCATAATCCGGAAGCCATCATTGACTCAGCAGCCCAATTCGATCTCATTGATGGGGGCGGCGTCACGGTAGGGTGTCTCGCCTTCGCCGAGGTGGACGGCCAGGGAAACGTGAACGTCAGCCGCCTGACCGCTCAGCCTCACGTTTTGGCCGGTGCCGGCGGCTTCATCAACATCGCCCAGGGGACACGGAAGATTCTGTACTGCGGGACCCTGAGGGCAGGCGGCCTGGACATCCGGATCGAGGACGGCCAGGTCCGGATCATCCATGACGGGCGCTTTCCCAAGTTCGTGGCGCGCGCCCAACACGTCACCTTCAACGGGGCCCTGGCCGCCAGGCAAGGGCAGGAGGTGTGGTACATCACCGAGCGGGCGGTCTTCCGCTTGACGACGGACGGCCCGCTGCTTGTCGAAGTGGCGCCGGGGATTGACGTGGAGAAAGACATCGGGGCCAAGATCGGCTTTCCTCTACGAATTGCCCCGGACGTGCGCCCCATGGATGCGCGCCTCTTCCGTCCCGATCGGATGGACGTGGCGACGGAGTGGCTCAAGCAGGGTTGAGGAATCGGGAAAGGACCGATCATGGAACGCTTCTATGAAGATCTTGAGGTGGGGGAGGAGTACGAATCTCCGGGGCGAACCATTACCGAGGCTGACATCGTGAACTTCTCCTCCATCTCGGGTGACTGGAGCCCGGTGCACTGCGACGAGGAGTACTGCAAGCGGACTCCCTACAAAACCCGGATCGCCCACGGCCTCTTGGGCCTGGCAGTTGTGGAGGGCCTCAAGCAGCGGATACCGGCGTTCGCCGACGTCCGGTACATGGCGTCCCTGTACTGGAACTACAAGTTCACCGGGCCGATCCTGATCGGGGACACCATCCGAATCCGGGTGAAGATCGCCAGCAAGCGGGAGACGAAGAAGCCCGACCGGGGAATCGTGGTGGAGTATGTCACCATGGTCAACCAGCGGGGCGAAGTCGTGCAGGAAGGGGAACACGGCCTGATGGTCCTGCGGAAGGGAACGGTCTGAGGCCGCTCCCTCGCGCGTGAGGAGGCCTACATGAATTTCGACTTGACCGAAGCGCAGCAGTTGATCCGTGAAATGGTGCGGGAATTCGCGGAGAAGGAGATTCGCCCGCGCGCGGCCGAAATCGACCGGACCGACGAGTTCCCGTGGGACCTCTGGAAGCGGATGGCCGAGCTGGGCCTCCTCGGGATGAGCCTGCCCCCCGAGTATGGCGGTTCGGGCGCGGACACGGTAAGCTGGGCCATCGCACAGGAGGAGATGGCCCGCGCCTCGGTCGTCGTGGCGGACATCCAGCTCCTGAGCAAGCTCATGCAGGATGTGATCCTGAAGAACGGGACCGACGCCCAGAAGGAGAAGTACCTGCCGGCCATGGGTCGAGGGGAGAAGATCTGCGTGATCGCCCAGACTGAGCCGGGGACCGGCTCCGATGTGGCGGGCATCCAGACAACCGCCCGGCCCGAGCGTGATGGCTACGTGCTGAACGGGACGAAGCGGTTCATCACCTGCGCCATGCTGGCCGATCTCGCGGTGGTGGTGGCCACTGTGGACAAATCCAAGGGGCGCCAGGGGATCACCCTGTTTCTGGTAGAGAAAGGGACGCCCGGCTTCTCGCCGGGCTCCAAGGAACACCTCTTGGGTGTCCGCGGCATGGGAACTGGCGAAGTCGTCCTCGACAATTGCTGGGTGCCCAAGGAGTGCCTGCTCGGTGGGGAGGGCGAGGGCTTCAAGCGGGCCATGATGTCCTTGGACACCGGGCGGATCGGCATCGGTTGCCAGGCGCTGGGTCTGGCGCAGGCAGCGATGGAGGAGGCCATCCGATACGCCAAGCAGCGGACCGCATTCGGTCAGACTCTGGCCAGCTTCCAGGCGCTCCAGTTCATGCTGGCGGACATGTCGGCGGGGATCGAGGCGGCGCGACTCCGATTGCGCCACGCGGCTTTCTTGAAGGATCAGGGACGGCCCATCATCCGCGAGGCGGCCGAGGCGAAGCTGCTGGCCTCCGAGCTGGCGGTCCGGGCGGCCAAGGACGCCCTCCAAATCCACGGCGCCTACGGGTACAGCAGCGACTTCCCCATCGAGCGCATGTATCGGGAAGCCAAGGTCTATGAGATTTGGGAGGGCACCAGCGAGATTCAGCGGGTGGTCATTGCGCGGCAGCTCCTGAAGGAGTACTGAGCCGACTTGCCGAGTCGCGCCGGGCGGGTGGCATTCCCCCCATGCGGCAGGCCAAAGTTTTCCCCTTTACAAGGATTTCCGGTTCGCGGTACCGTGACCCTCAGGAGGTCGGCCGGGGCTCCCCCGGTTCCCCCTCCTGGGGACAGGCGACTTCAGGGGACGGAGGAAAGGATCGTGGGGAAGCATCTCTTGCGGGCTCTCGACTGGCTCTGTGACATCTCGTCGCTCGTCATCCTGTACGTGACGGTGGTGGTGATCTTCGTCCAGGTGATCGCCCGGTACGTCCTCAAGGTGGCGCTGCCCTGGACCGAGGAGTTTGCCCGCTACGCCTTCATCTGGTTGGTGTTCCTGGCCAATGCCCTGGCCGAGCGACGGAAGGAGCACTTCCGGTGCACCTACTTCGTCGAGCAAGCCCCCCGCCGAGTCCGCTACGCGCTCTGGGTTTTCGACGAGATCCTGATCTTCGCCTTCTTCATCTGGCTGCTCCAGGACAGCCTGCAGTTCATGAAGATGGGCAAGCGAATGATCTCCACCGTGCTGCAGTTGCGCCTGGATTGGGTATACTGGGGGCTGCCGGTGGCCGTGATCTTCAGCCTGCTGAACCGATCCCGCAACATCGTGACCGTCTTCCGCGATCGGCCCGACAACCCGTTCACGTGATCGCCTGAGGAGTCCTCCATGCTGAGTGGAACCGTCCTGCTGGTCCTGTTCCTGATCCTGATGTTCATGGGCATCCCCATCGCCCATGCCATGATCATCACCGCCTACCTCACCCTCAAGTTCATCCACCCCGACATCCCGACCATCATCGTGGCGCAGCGGATCTTCGGCGGGGTGGACAACTACATCCTCCTCTGCATCCCCTTCTTCATTCTGGCGGGCGACCTCATGTCCATGACGACCCTGTTTGACCGCCTGATCAAAGTGGCCAACGCCATGGTCGGGCATATCCGGGGCGCGCTCTCCCACATCACCGTCCTGGTTGCCATGTTCTTCGCCGGCATCACGGGGGCGGCCGTGGCGGACACCTCGGCGGTGGGCACCGTCCTCATTCCGGCTATGATCAAGCAGGGGTACAGCCGGGCTTACGCCACCGCCCTCACGGTGGTGGCCTCGACCATCGGAGTCATCATCCCCCCCAGCAACCTCATGGTCCTGGCCGCGCTGGTTTCGTCCTCCTCCGTCGCCGCTCTCCTCCTCGGCGGGGTGGTTCCGGGAGTCCTGGCGGCCATGTCTCTCCTGGCTGTCAGCGTGTACTACGGCATCAAGTACAATTTTCCGAAGACCGAAAAGCTGTCCTGGCGCGGTCGGGCCCTCGCGCTGTGGACCGGGATCCCGGC
>CAZXXV010000156.1:0-2802 GCA_964644725.1 uncultured bacterium | reverse complement strand
GCTGGTGACGTGGCTGCCGGATCTGCTGCTGCGAAAGTGAGAGGGGGTGATCGCAGCTGTGTGCGGTAATGGGGATCCAGGGTAGAATTGGCCAGGGCCCCGGATCCTGTAGTGGGATGCTGGTCACACAGTTAGGATAGGAGGGTCAATCCATGAATCGCAAGCGGATCGTTCGGTTCGCGTTCGGCATCGCCGTCCTGGCACTGGCAGGCCTGATCGCCGCCGTGCCCGCCGTCCAGGCCGGGCAGGTCACGCTGAAGCTGGCGACCAGCCAGCCGCCGAAAGGTGGCTTCCTCGGCGAGACGCCCAAGGTCTTCGCCGACGAGCTGGAGAAGCTCACCAAGGGTCAGGTGAAGGTCCAGATCTTCCACTCCGGATCGCTGAGCACCAACGAGGCGGAGCTGTTCCAGATGGCCCAGAGCGGCGCGGTGGACTTCGGTATCGGCGCCACCACCTACATCCTGGGCTGGATGCCTTCGGGCAAGGTGTTCGACCTTCCCTACCTCTTCGAGGGTGTGTGGCACTTCAAGAAGGTGGTGCAGGGCAAGGTCGGAGAGATCCTGGCCAAGCAGGTCGAGGACGACGGCGTGCTCCTCATCACCTACATCCTCCCCGGCGTGCGGAGCATCTTCAACACCGTCCGGCCCATCAATTCGATCGAGGACGCCAAGGGAATGAAGATCCGCAGCATGCAGAGCCCCGTGTACATCGACATGTTCAAAAACATGGGGATGCTGCCCACCCCGATGCCCTCCTCGGAGCTGTACACCTCGCTCCAGACGGGCGTGGTGGATGCTGGCGAGAACGACCCGGCCAGCGTGGTGAGCTGGGGCTGGGTGGACGTGATCAAGTACTACTCGCTCAACGAGCACTCCATCTCGTGCAACGTGATGATGATGAACAAGAAGAAGTTCGACAGCTTCTCGCCGGAGATCCAGCAGGCGGTCCGCGAGGCGGGCAAGAAGGCGGAGAACTACCAGCTCGACTACATCGAGAAGGCGCTGGCGGAGAACCTGGAGAAGATCAAGGCGAAGGGCGTCAAGGTCAACGTCATCAAGGACAAGAAGCCCTTCCAGGATGCTGTCAAGGACATCATCGCCAAGTACGAGCCGGAGATCGGCCAAGGCATCGTGCAGATGGTACGGGACGCGGCCAAGAAGTAGGCGTCGGACGCATTGCGGGCACCTGTGCGGCCTGGGGGCTGAACCGGCGAGTTCGCCCGGCCTGTCTTCGGCTCCCAGGCCGCATCACATTCGGGATGTGGACGACGACACGTGAAACCGGACTGTAGGAGGCAGCATGGACTTTCAGGGCAAGGTAGCGCTGGTCGCGGGTGGAGGCTCTGGGATCGGCCGGGCCACCTGCGAGATCTTTGCGGAGCGGGGCGGCGCCGTGCTGGTGGCCGACCTGAAGGAAGCGTCGGCCAAGGCGACCGTCGAGAGTATTGCGGGGAAGGGCGGTCGCGCCGAGGCTATCCGCTGTGATGTGACCCGCTGGGCTGACGTGCAGGCGGCCGTGGACACGGCCCGGCGGGTCTTCGGCCGGCTGGACGTCGTGGTCAACTGTGCCGGCATCCTGCGGGGCAGCCGACTGGAAGACACAACCGAAGAGGACTGGAACGAGGTCCTGCGGGTGAACCTGACCGGCGCCTTCCTGGTGACCAAGGCGGCGATGAAGGCCATGCGGGAGCAGGGTGGTGGCTCCATCGTCCTCATCGCCTCCCGCATGGCCATCCGGGTGAAGGAAGAACATGGCGCCTATGCAGCGTCCAAGGCCGGGATTCTCCAACTCACCCAGATGGCGGCGCTAGAAGGTGCCCCTTACGGCATTCGGGTGAACTGCATCTGTCCCGGGTTCATTGACACACCCATGACTCGCCTGTCGGGGCCCAAAGAAAGTGTGGATGCGCAATTCGCTGGGTGGGCCAAGGTCTGTCCGTTGGGCCGCGCCGGCCGCCCCGACGAGATCGCGCGGGCCATGCTGTTCCTAGCCTCCGACGAGGCCTCGTTCATCACCGGCATGGCGTTACCCGTGGATGGGGGACGGACCATTCTCTGAGGGCTTGCGTAGGGTCGCTAGGTACAAGGCGAGTGAATGGATGGGGAACCTATCGTGGCGGGGAGGGGAGAGGTTGTGTATGTCGTACTGAGCTGAGCGGTAGCGGTTGTGCTGCAACATCACCGCCTGGTTGACCGACATCGTGCCGACGATCTGCCATCTCGCAGAATTCCCTGTCCCGCGCGAGTGTGAGGGCGCGGTGCTGTACCAGGCGCTCGTCAATCCGGATGGAAAGAACGATGAGCTGAAAATGCTTCGGCAAAAGGTACAGCGCCCGCCGTCCGGGCGGATCGTGTGCTGAGCCGCTGGAGGCGACGGAAGGATGTACAGATGCAACGGGGGCCCCGGCGAGTGCACGGGAGTTCGGACTGTCGCTACCAGCTTCCCCGACGCGTTCCTCTCCGATCTGACGGGTCCCTCACGGATGTCCTGTCGGGCCGAGCGAGGACCGCCGAACCAGGGCGGCCCCGTCCCGATCCCGGCGTGAAGCGCGGAGCGGTGCTGGAGCGAACCTGCTGGATCACCGACGTCGTGCCGACTATCCGCTACCTCACCGGCTTGCCGATGCCGAGGCACGCGGAAGGCGCGGTGATCTACCAGGCCCGGGAAGACCCCGAGGCCAAGTTCGGGGAAGGAGCGGAACAGGAAGAGAGCAGGAAGAGACCAGTGGATGGAGCCTCAACGGTGTCCCCGCAGGTGGGCGACAAGATCAACAAGGCCCTCGAGCGGATCGCCACGAAGCAG
>CAZXXV010000155.1:3814-8839 GCA_964644725.1 uncultured bacterium | reverse complement strand
TTAGAGTTAATTACCATATGCGTACTAAATCATAAGGTGATACGCGATGGCCGACGACCGCATGCAACAATTCAAGGCCGATCTCCTAAAGGCGTTGGGACAGCCGACGAGGCTGAGGATCCTGGAGCTTTTGGCCGACGGGGAGCGGTGCGTCTGCGAGATCTTCCCGGCGATCGGGGGCGAACAGTCCAACGTCTCGAAGCACCTCGGCTTCCTCCGTGCCCAGGGGATCGTCGTGGCGGACCGCCGAGGTATGCGCGTCTTTTACCGGCTGGCCGATCGACGGATCGTGAAGCTGTTGGATGACGCGGACGAGTGTCTGAAGGGAACACTGAAGACCAGGCTGGCTGTGGTTGGCTGATTTTTTTGGTGGAATGCAATGAGTAGTTGGTCATAAGGTAATTCGCTAAAGCGGAGGTAAACGATGAAAATCCAAGTTGCGGGTCCAGGCTGTTCAAGGTGCGAAGTGACGGAGAAAAATGTCATCAACGCCTGTGCGGAGTTGAACCTTGCCGCAGACGTCTCCCATGTATATGACAGGCAGGAGTTTCAGAAGCTTGGTGTATGGGTCACTCCAGCGGTCATCGTGGATGGGAAAATCGTCGTGTCGGGAAAAGTACCGGCGGTTGGAGAGCTGAAGAAGATCCTGTCGGAGGCTGGCAAGGCGAGCTAGGCCGTCTGGGAGGAATCCAGGCTGGGGCCAGGCGGGGGACCGTGAAGGCGTCAGAGTCACCCATTTCGTACCGCTCGTTGTGCTCGCGGCGCAGCGGGTGTGCGTGCAGATCCGCCCGTACCGAGAATCTCAGGAGGATTCACTCGTGGATATTTGGGGTTATCTCATCCATCTCGGACAGAGCGGGCTGGGAAGTCTCGCCTCGTATCTGGCCGCCCACGTTCTCCTCTGCCTTCTCCCGGCCTTCTTCATCGCCGGGGGACTGTCCGCCCTCGTCCCCAAGGAGTCGGTGACGCGGCTCCTCGGCCGCGACGCCCCTAGGGCCGTGGCCTATCCAGGCGCAGCGATGGCGGGGAGCCTCTTGGCGGTCTGTTCCTGCACCATCGTGCCGCTCTTCGCCGGGATCTACTCAAAGGGCGCCGGACTAGGTCCGGCGATCACGTTCCTCTTCTTTGCGCCCGCGGCGAACATCCTGGCTCTGGCGTACACTGGCGTGGCAATCGGCGGGGAATTTGCCCTGGCCCGGCTCATCCTGTCGCTGGTCTTCGGGATCGGCATCGGGATGATCATGGCGCTCACCTTTGTGAAGGACGATCTGGCTCATGCGGAGGCGACCGACACCGGCTTTGTCGGCGGGGAAGGGCTGACAGTGAAGACCGTCGTCTTCCTGCTTCTGATGGTGGGATTGCTCATCTTCGGAACGCTCCAGGTCCGCCCGCTGCTTGATTCCTATGCCAGCTTCAGCATTCCCGTTCGGGGGTTGGATCAGGTCCAGGAGGCGCTCTATCGCCTGGTCCCCTTCGATGCAGCCAAAGGCGAGGAGGGTGTCTCCGTCCAGGGCGTGATTCTGATCGGTCTCTTGATGCTCATCGGGCTTGCCGCATGGCGTGGCCTAGGCAGCGTTCATGAGGGCTACAACCGCTGGACGTGGGTCTCGCTCGGTCTGATCGCGCTGACGCTTGTCGTGGCGGCGGTCAGGATGGAGCCGAAGGCGGGCGGGGTTGCGGTCGAGCTGCCTGGAAAGCTCTTCGGCGTCATCTTAGTGATGCTCGCCCTGTGCTACATGGCTCGGAAGCATTTCGAGGAGTACGAGATCCAGCAGTGGTTGTGGGAGACATGGCGCTTCGTGCGGCAGATCTTTCCGCTGCTCGTCGTGGGTGTCTTTGGGGTTGGCGTCATCCGGCAGTTCCTTCGCCCAGAATGGATCCGGGCGGTCGCGGGGACCAATAGCGTGTTCGGCAACGTCGCCGGCGTGGTCTTTGGCGTGTTCATGTACTTCCCGACGCTGGTGGAGGTCCCCATCGCCAAGATGTTCCTCTCGCTAGGGATGCATCGGGGCCCGCTGATTGCCTACCTGATGGCGGATCCCGAACTCAGCCTCCAGAGCATCCTGATTACGGCCAGCATCATCGGCCGAACGAAGGCCTGGACCTACGTGGGGTGGGTTGCCCTCTTCAGCACGCTCTCCGGGCTCGCGTACGGAGCCTGGGTGGATGGCATGAGTGGGTGGATACTTGCAAGTTTGCTGGCAGCGTTCATCGGCGCGCTGGCTCTGACCCTCCGGCTCATCGCCAGACACCAGGCCGGGAAGATACGCCCCGTGGATGCTCAGGCTATCGGTGCGCCATCCAAGTGAGAACGTGTCGCCAAATTGGCGATTCTCGAAGCGATCCTCGGGGCGGAGCAGGCGGCGGTTGATACTATCGTGAGAGGCTTTTTGATTGCGTGAAGCCAGAGAGACGGCGAGAGGGAGACAGCTCGTGAGCATGCTGACGGAAAGTCGGTTTGGCTTCCTCGGTGCCGGGGTGATCGCTGAGGTGTTCGTCCGCCGGATTCTGAAGAGCGGCCTGGCCAAGCCGGGCGACATTCTCGCTTACGACATCAATGGCCCGATCTTGGACCGGCTGGCGATCACGTTTCACGTGCGCGCCATGAAAAGCAACGCCGAGGTGGCGGCCGGATCCGATTTCGTGTTTCTGGCCGTGCCACCCCTCGCGGTGATCCCGGTCCTGAGAGAGGTCGCGGCGACGTTACGATCCGACCACATGATCCTTTCCCTGGCCGCTGCTGTCTCCACAGAACTCATGGAAGAGGCGATCGGCAAGCCGGTCCCCGTCGTGCGCCTGATCCCCAACACGCCGTCCTGGATCGGGCAGGGCATGAATCCATTCTGCCTGGGAAGCCATGTTGGACCGGCTGAAGCTGACGAGGCGCGAGCGCTACTCAAGGTGTTCGGCAGAGTGGAGGAGATCCCTGAGGAGCAGATGGCCATCGCCACAGCCCTCACCGCAGTCGGACCGACCTATATCTTTCCCATCATCGCGGCGCTGGCCGATGCCGCCATCGCCCACGATCTGCCCCCCAGTATCGCCCTGCCTGCGGCCTGTCAGGTTGTGGCTGGCGCCGCCGCCCTGGTGGCCCAGACCGAGCGGAGCCCCAACAGCTTGAACCTGATGATCGGCACCCGCACACTGGATGAGGCAGCCGTGCGAAGGCTCTTCACCCAAGCCGTCGAGGACGCCCACGCCAAGATTATGGCCACAGAGGGGAAGGTCGCCGCGGCAGGTGCGCAGGCCTGACCGATAGCCGCGATCGAGGCGTCCTGCTGGTGGGGGGCCTCGGGCCAGGGTGAGGGTCGGGGCTCCGGGTTCGCTGTGGCCCACCTTCCATGGGTTGTGCGATCGTGATGAGGGAGATGGCCATGGGTTCTGTGTGTGTGCTGGCGATTCTCGCCCTTGTGGCTATTGGTCCGGAGGGTGTTGCCGCGTCCGCCGACTATGCCCGCCCCGATCTCCTGATCTCGACACATGAGCTGGCGAACGTCCTGGGGGACCCCACCGTAAAGGTCCTGGACGCGCGCGGGCCCGAGGACTACGCTGCCGGCCGCATCCCCGGGGGAATCTCGCTGCCTGTGGAGCAGACCCGCTACGTGGAACGGGGTATCCCCGGCATCCTGGCTTCCATCGAGGATCTCGAACAGCTCATCGGTGGGCTCGGAATCAGGCCCACGGACACGATGGTCGTCTACGGCGAGGTGGTCGGAGTGCGGGCGGCGCGACTGTTCTGGACGCTCGAGGTCCTCGGGCATACCAAGCTGCGGGTCCTGAACGGCGGCATGAGCAAGTGGGCCAAGGAGGGACGGCCTATCAGCAGGGGTGCGCCCTTGCTCTTGCCGGGGTGGTACGCGGCGAGGCCGGACTGGACGAAGTACGCCGATGCGGCGTATGTCCTGGCGCGCAATGGGAGCCCGGATGTGGTGCTCCTAGACTGCCGGAGTCGGCGCGAGTGGACGGGCGAAGTTGCCAGCAAGCATGTGAGGCGTGGCGGCCGGATTCCCGGAGCCCGGAACGTGGACTGGGAGCTCAATCTGACCTCAGAGGGTGGAGCCCAGGTTCTCAGGAGCGCGCAGGAGCTGACGCGGTTGTACGCCGACGCCGGGGTGGGCCGCGACAAGGAGATCGTGACGTACTGCCGGACCGGCCGCCGGGCGGCCCACACCTATCTGGTCCTTCGTCTGCTCGGCTACCCCAGGATCCGCGTGTACGATGCGTCCATGATCGAGTGGGGGAACCGGCCGGAGCTGCCCATCGAGAAGTGACTGCTGCCGGCCGGGGACTCCGGGATCCCCGGCCCCTCGAAGGAGGAAGACGTGATGACAGACCTTGTGCCAGGCTGGGCCTACGACTTCCACGGTCATCTTTGTCCCTTCATGCCCATCGGCTTTCGGATGGGGCAACTTGCCATGCAGAAGTTGGGGGTCGAGCGGGAGAAGGACCACGGCATGTTCGCGTTTCCGGAGATCGGTGTGGGTCATCCGCAGACGTGCATGGTGGATGGGATCCAGGCGGCAACGGGGTGCACGTACGGGAAGCTCTCGATCGAGAAGACCGGCGTCGGTAAGCTGGCGGTGACCCTGTTCAAGCCCGGCAAGGGCGCCGTCCGGGTGGCCATGAAGCCCGAGTTCATGGATCGCCTCGCCCAGTTCGAGTTCTTCAAGTACCGCAAGGCCGGCAAGGAGCCCTCGGAGATTCCGGCTGCCGTGACGAATGAGGTCGTGGACTGGATGTTCGCCCAGCCGGATGACGCTCTCTTCCTCGTGGAGATGAAGCCGGACTTCACCTTCAAGCCGGTGCGCGGCTCCTTCAACAAGGCGAAATGCGTCAAGTGCAACGAGTATGTCTTCGAGCGCTACGTCCGCCTGGTGGACGGCCAGCCGCACTGCCTCCCCTGCGCCGGACACGCGGCCTGATCGGGGCAGCAGAAAAGCAGGCGTGTTTTTCGATAAGAGACCGGGTGACGATCCGTTGGCGTGTGGTCGCCGCCCGGCTTCTCTCACGTCCGGGAGAGATGTG
>CAZXXV010000155.1:0-3714 GCA_964644725.1 uncultured bacterium | reverse complement strand
CTCCTGGGCGTGGGGGGCGGGAACTTCATCGTTCCGGTCCTCACCTGGCTGGGGTATGACCCGAAGGTCGCGGCAGGCACCACGGCATTTGT
The DNA here is from genome assembly GCA_964644725.1 of uncultured bacterium. Classification (GTDB taxonomy): domain Bacteria; phylum Methylomirabilota; class Methylomirabilia; order Methylomirabilales; family 2-02-FULL-66-22; genus 2-02-FULL-66-22. Next base: position 3,622 of record CAZXXV010000155.1, on the reverse strand, counting down.
GGTGGTGTTCGCGTCGGCCTCCGGCTTTCTCGGCCATGTATCGCTCGGGGGGCTCGATCCGGGATTCCTGCTGGTCACGGGTACCGCCGCCATCGTGGGTGCCCTCGCTGGCTCCTGGCTGGCCCGGTTCAAGTTGTCTGGCACGCAGCTCAAGCGGGTGATCGGGATCCTCCTGTGGGGGATCGCGGTGAAGATCGTCTGGGGATTGGTGTGAACGGGAGGATGTGATGGACGCAGAGAGCTTGACGGCACCGAGGCAACTCGTCCTGAACCACGAGGATGAGCAGCTAGAGGGCCGCTTCCTGTGGGCGCTGGCGCTGACCGCGGTGGTTCTCGTGGGTGAGGTGGTCGGCGGGCTGTGGACCCACAGCTTGGCCCTCCTAAGTGATGCGGCGCACGTCCTGATGGACGTGGTGGCTCTGGGGTTGAGCTACGTCGCCTTGCGCATGGCCGCCCGGGAACCCAGCGACCAGCACAGCTATGGCCTCCATCGGGCCGAGGTGCTCGCGGCGGTCGTCAATGGCGGCACCCTGTTCGTCATCGCGGCGGGAATCTTCTGGGAGGCCGGTCGGCGGCTCTGGGATCCTGAGCCCGTGAAAAGCCTGGAGATGCTCTTCATTGCGGCGGCGGGCCTCGCGGTGAATCTGGTGGTCTTGCTGGTCCTGCGCGGGCATGACCATCATGGTCATGACCACCACGACCATGACGAGGGGCGCGAGCATGCGGAGGGACCAGGCGATCTGAACGTCCGGAGCGCGTGGTTGCACGTTCTGGGAGACACCCTATCGTCGGTGGGAGTGATCGTTGCAGGGCTCGTCATCTGGTACACGGGCTGGATGGTCCTGGATCCGCTCATGAGCATTGTCATCGGTGCGGTCTTGTTCCTTGGGTCGGGACGCCTGCTCAAATCCGGGATTCACATCTTGATGGAGGGGGTGCCAGAGGGATTGGATCTGGCTGAGGTGGGCCGGGCCATGGCCGCAGTTCCGAGGGTCCGAGAGGTGCACGACCTGCACGTCTGGAGCCTCTGCCCGGGTGCGGTCGCTTTGAGTGCCCACGCCACCGTGGATGGCACGGGGTGGGAGGAAATCGCCGCGATCCAGGAAGCCCTCAAAGCGGGCCTCCGCAACCGCTTCCGCATCGAGCACACGACGATTCAGCTTGAGTGCACCCAGTGCACCCAGGGGGTGGTGGCATTCGCGAATCGTTCACGCTGAGAATCACAAGCACCGCATTGATCGATGCAGGTTCTTCGAAGCACACAAGCTGAACCACGAAATGCAAGCGCGCAGACATCAAGGGTGACGCGACCGTGAGGTGCTGGATGAAACGATCTGTCGTTCTGGTGCTCCTGGGATCCCTCGCGCTCGCCAGCACGACCGCCGTGAGCGCGCAGTCCGTGCTCCTTGTTCCTGAGTTCCCGGTCAAGAACATGGTCACCTTGGTGGATCTGGGCGCCACCGACTGCATTCCATGCAAGTTAATGGCGCCCATCCTGGTCGAGGTCCGCCGGGAATATGAGGGGAAGGCGGCGGTGATCTTCATTGACGTCTGGAAGAATCCGGCCCCGGCGAGACAAGTGGGCATCCGCACCATCCCCACGCAGATCTTCTACGACAAGGAGGGGAAGGAAGTCGGTCGGCACGAAGGCTTCCTGGATAAGAAGAGCATCGTAGCCATCTTCGGGCGACTGGGCGTAAGGTAATCATGAGCTGCGCAACCCAGATCCCCACCCAGAATGGAGTCAGCGTTGGACCAGGTGTTCCTGACCGTCAATGAGTGGATGACTGCGGGTCTCCTTCTGGCCGCCGCGGGTTGCTTCATCTGGGGCATGATCAGCGTCGCGCTGAGCCCCTGCTACATGGCCGCGATCCCGCTCATGGTCAGCTACGTGGCCGGTCAGGATCGGGCGCTCAGCCCGCGTCATGCCGTGCAGTACGCCCTCGCGTTTACGGGCGGCCTCTTCATCACCATTGCGGTCGTCGGCGTGATCTGCTCCCTGCTGGGGTGGATGCTGGGCGACATCGGCCCCTATTGGACCATCCTCGTCGGGGCGATCTTGATCTGGGTCGCCCTGGACATGGTCGGCATGACGGCGTGCTCGCTGGGGAACGGGCTCCTGACCCGGCTCAAGTGCAAGGGGCGGTCGGGCGCCTTCCTGCTCGGTTTGGCGTATGGGGTTCTTTCGGGCACCTGTACGTTCGGATTCGTCGCCCCCATCCTGGCCATCATCACGGTCCAGCAAGAGCTGTTGCGGGGGATCCTGTTCATCCTGCTGTTCGGTCTTGGCCACGCCCTGCCCGTGGCTGTGGCCGGTTCGTCCATCGCTCTGGTGCGGCGGGTCTTGGACAATGGTTTTTTCCAATGGGGGAGCCTCTGGTGTAAGCGGGTGGCCGGAACTGTCATCGGGGTCTTGGGCGTGTACCTCGTCGCTCGGCCCTTCTTGGGGCCATAGAGAATCCCGGGGATCTCAATGGCCTCCCCGGCCATCCGAGACCGCACTATACTGGCCAACAGCCATGGACTTGTCGAAGGGATGCCACCTAGAGCGCGGCTGCTCGAAGGAGCATGGGTATGGACGAACCGGTCGGACGATCTATGATGTCCCCCCCGAAGGCACCGGCATCATCCGCGGAGCGCTGGGCCTTGCGGCTTGTTCTCGTCTTCACGCTGGCGGGTGCGGGTGTTGCGGGGTACCTCCTCACACTCCACGCGGCCATTGCGGGCAATCCGAATCGCGGTTTTTGCACGTTCACCGAGACGCTTTCCTGCGACAAGGTCCTCGCGAGCGCCTATGCGGAAATCGCGGGCATTCCGCTCGGCGTGATCGGCTTCGTCGGATTCGTGTTCTTGTTCGTCCTGGCGTCCTGGCGGCTGGTGGGCGGGGGCCGGGGTCCTCGCTGGCTGCCCGTGTGTTTGGTGCTGACCGCAGGGTTCGGGTTGAGTTTTGAGCTGGTCATGACCTGGATTGAGCTCTTCGTCATCGAGGCGGTGTGCCCGTATTGCCTCACAGCCCTTGGATTCATCACCGCAACGTTCATTGCTTCGCTGGTGGCCTGGCAGGCCGCCAGGCGCATAGCTACGGAGGAGATCCGTCATGCCTGATGCCGTAAACGTCCTTCATCCACGCAGGGCCCGGAGGCCAATGGGCGCAATGCTGTATGGTGGGCCCGTCCTCATCGGAGTGCTGGTCTGCGGCCTTGGCCTACAACCGTTCACGCCGTCCTGGGTCGTTGCGGAGGAGCCGGTTACCATGAAGGCGCCGGCCTTCTCCTTGATGGATCTCCAAGGGAAGCCCCGCTCGCTCGCCGAATTCCTCAACGCCACGCCGATCCTGCTGGAGTTCATGTCGCCGGACTGCCCGCACTGCAGAGAGATGGCCCCCGTCTTGACGCGCCTCCACGCCCAGTACCGGGATCGCGTGCAGTTCGTGACGGTGGCGTTTGATAAGAGCGTGCCTCGCGTCCAACGGTTCGCCGCTTCGGAGAAGCACGGATGGCCGTACCTGCTGGGGAGCCAGGACGTCATCAACGCCTATCGCTTGGACGGGGTGCCCACATTCTGGTTTCTGGCGCCAGCGGGCCGAGTGGTCAATCGCGTCGTGGGCTCCATGCTCGAGGAG
>CAZXXV010000154.1:2096-8868 GCA_964644725.1 uncultured bacterium | reverse complement strand
TACGGTCTCGCCGGGCCCACCCACACACATACCAGCCGAAGCCGTCAGGTCCACGAGGAAGCCCAAGCCGTTGAACCAGCGGTTCTCTCCAGATTCCGGCCGCATCACGCTCTCCGAGGCGAATGAGGAAGGACGAAGCGTGCTGGGCCTCGGGACCGAGTAGCCAGTCTAGAAGATCGTCTTCGAGCAGCTTGGGATCCTGGATGGCTTTGTCAGCCAACCTCTCCAGCGCGGCTTGGGAGGGCGTAATCTTACCCTCGGGCGCGGAGAACTCCGCGTTTTCGTCTCGCCAGCTGTGCGGACCCGCCCAGCGTTTCAAAACGGCAGAGAATGAGTCATCGGTGAGTCCTTCGAGGAATCCAAGGATTCTCTGCCGCTGCGCTCTCAGGAGGTCGGCTAAGCCACTCTCTTCAGAAGCTTTTTCCAGTGCAGACTCAATCTCCTCAAGGAGCATCTCAAGCTGGCTTCGGATGTCGGAAACGACCTTTGCGTCTGTGGCTTGAGCCAAGAACTCTTCCAAGAGGCCAAATGTCTTCTCAACAATTCCCGCAGCGTTTCCTTCAGATATTCCCAGATGGACGAACCCACCGCATCCCGAGATAATCTTGGCACGCGCCTCAACACGAACTCCTTCGTCAACGTCCCGGCTCAGTTCGGCGAGGATCTCCAAGAGGCCAAGAAAATAGGTCCGCAGCTCCGCACGTGTTTTCGGCACGCGTGGCGCATCGGGCATCTGCGGACCTTCTGGATGGTGCAGAACGAAGAGGCCCTCATTGGAGGCACCATGTCCTGCCGCCGAGGCTACCAGACGGCGTCTCTCAGCCGACTCGCTCTTGGCGGCCTGCGCCAAGAATTGGAGACGTTCGGGGAGGGGGCAAGCGACTTCCGGATGGAACGGGTGGAAGATATCTCGGAAGATCCCGGTTGCATTATTGGCGAACTGCTCATTCTCTGCCTCCGCAAGGCAAAGCAAGCCCTCCGCGGCCTCGTGAAATGTGTCTCGTCTTAGAGAGAGGTCGGACAGCGCCCAAACGATCTCTCGACGGGCCTTCCCAGCGACCTTCTCCCTCAACCTGAATGCGGGCAGTCCGCTGAGAAGTCGGTGGAGGCATGCCGAGGCGCCCACGGGATGCCCGGGTGCGAGGCTGCGAAACTCCTCTGCACGCAGGAGCAATGACTCAAGGTCAGGGAACCAGCCATTTGGAGAAAAAATGCTTTCGAGGGCCCGATCTACCTCGTCAGACCCTCCAATGTTTCGCAGGCGGGAGAGCAAACGGAGTCTGGCTCCTCCATCGAGACTCACCAGAAGGCTCGGCAGAGCCAGTGGGCGGCCAGTGATAGCCTCGGCCGCCAAAGCCTCTCCCAACAGGGGAGGCACAACCTCAACAAACCGCCCTCGCTCCAGAACTATGCGCTTCTCCGCTAAGGCTGGAAGGACACTCCGGACTTCAGACGCATCATACCCCAAACCTCGACAGATCACATCCAACTCATGGAAAGCAGAGTCCTTTATACCGATCTGCGTCAGCAACGAGACAACCTGAAGTGCTCGTCGTTCTTCCGAAGTTGCGACAGCCAGTACGCGCTCTTTAATCAGACGCCCGAGCTTCCGGCCGACATTACTAGCGTCCGTTTCTTCGCCAGACAGATCTTTGCCCGCGGAGACCTCGCCGGCAGCATAGACAGCCAGTCCTGGCAAGCCTCCCGTTAGTCTATTCAGCCAGGTCTCTTGGAGTAAGGGGAGATTGGGAGCAATCGCCACCAGCAGCTTGCGCACGTCCAGATCTTCGAGCGGCCCGATGGCCAGCGTAGATACGCCCGGCCAATTGGCGCCCTGACGCCCGATGAGAATCGTCTTCAAATGCGATCTTGACGTGGCCCAGCGAAGGGATCGTTCAAGCGTCTCCCCCTCACAGTTATCCAAAACGAGAATTGTTGTCGTCTCGTGGTCGAGATCTCGCAGGTGCTCCTCGGCAAGCACTCCTGCATGAGACGCCCAAACTACGCGGCCCCCCAGCGGGGTAAGTGCCTCCTGAACCGTCCGGGTCTTTCCGACGTAGGGAGGCCCGCAGACCAGCAAGACCCTCTCCGACCCGCCAGTGGCGAATTCCCTTATAGCCTCGGTCTGCGGGTCACGGCCTTTGATCTCAACCCAAGGAAATGCTCTGTACTGATTCTTCAGCTCCTGAACCGCAATCCCGATTGTGCAAAAAACCCCTTCCGAGAAAAAGGCATGCCGAATCCGGGGGTGGGTATTCAGGTAGGCCGAGATCTCACCGGCGCCCCAAATCACTATAGGCTTGTCAGAAAACTCGGGACATCCGGTCAGGATAGCCTTGCGCAACTGGCGGGTCTGGGGCGCGGTGAGGTGAAGATTCGTAAGAAGAACGTACCGGTCAGGCAGCTCTTTGCCTCTGACCTTGAGCTTGGCTACGTCTCCCGCTGCTGACCGACTCACCTCTCGCAGTATTTCTGTGCGCTTTCTGGCGGCTAAGTCCCGCCACTTGAACTGATAGACCGATCTCCCGGGTCCCAAGAGCCCATGCATCTCAGGAACGGCGATGCCCGCCTCAAGGGTGACCTCTGCATCCACCCCGCCGTCGGGGACGTTGACCCGCTCTGAGCAAGCTGGCATGGTCGTGCCTGGGATCACATCAGCCATGGTTGACGCAAGCATCGCGTTCGCCAGACGGACGAAGGCGACCTCGTCTTCGCGAGTGGCGAATTCTTCGATTTCCCTGGCGGTTATGGGCTTTCCAAATGGGAGACGCATATGATTATCATAGCACAAGCCCTCAAGCATGTCCCCTGGGGGCATGGATCACTGACGAAGAAGGACTAGGTAGTGAGGGAGGCGGCATGGGGTGGCGGGCCGCCTCCGCCCATGGCAATCCGATGTGTCGGAGGTGATTCAGGCGGGTATGGCGAAGTCCAGGCCGAGGGCGCGGAGCCTCTCCGGGGTCGGGATCCCGTCCTTGGACCAGCCCCGCAGCTCGTAGTACTCGTCCAGCATCCTATCCAGTTCCTCGGGCGGACAGAAGGCGCCCTTCGAGGGCCCGTCCGGGATGGGCTCGTGCTGGATGCGCCAGGGGAGGGTGTCGTCCTTCCGGGAGATCCCCTCGCGGACGTTGAAAGCGCGCTCCAGCGTGCAGATCCGCTCGCCGATCCGCTGCAACTCGGGGAGATCAAGGTCCCAGCCCGTGGCGGCGTTGATCATCCGGACGTAGCTCTCGTTGAGGTACATCCCGTAGCCGCCCCGCTCCGATGTAAACCGGCAGAGGACCAGCGAGTCATCCACGGCCGTGAAATTCTGGCTGCGGATGGCCCAGGCGGGCTTTCCCTCGAGACTCCGGCGATCGAAGTCGGGCGCATACTGGGGCGTGGGCCGGGCGTCGTGATGGCTGCCGCCCCGCGTCCCGGTGGCATACCCGATGCTCATCCCCTTCAGCGCCCGGGCGGAGTGAGCCGGCATCTCCAGACTCTTCACGGCGTGGAGGAACTTCTTCGCCTCGGGGCCGAGCTTCTCCGCCAGCCGTGCCGACCCTTCGGCCAGGACGTCGCCAAACCCCTCGCGCAGACCGATCATCTCCACCAGACGATGCACCGCCCGGTGATTCCCCCAGGTGAGCGGGACCCCGATCTCTTTCTCGGTCAGGAATCCCCGCTCCAGGCACTCCAGGACGAAGGCGATCGTCACCCCCGTGCTGATCGTGTCCAGGCCGAACTGGTCGCACAGCTCCTCGGCCTTGATCAGCGAGGCGGGGTCGAGGTTGCCCAGCATGGGGCCGAAGGCGTAGATGCTCTCGTACTCCGGCATCTTCCAGACGGTGCCAGCGTACTCCCCCTCCTTCACCTCGAACGCTTTGCCGCAAGCCACCGGGCACTTGTTGCAGGTGGTGTCCTTCTTGTGGAACTCCGCCTTGTACCGTTCGCCGCCGACCTGCTCCGCGTCGGGGGAATACTCGAACCGATTGTTGTAGAAGCCCAGCCCCCCGATGGCGTTGATACCTTTGACCAGGTTGGGCGTCCCATACACGTGGAGGTTATAGGTCCCCTTCTTCAACGCCTCGCGGGTTTCGTTCACCAGCGCCTTAAGCGCATCGGGATCGGCGAACTGGGACTTCTGCGTCCCGCGAACGACCACAGCCTTGATGTTCTTGGATCCCAGAACGGCCGCCAGCCCGCCCCGGGCACCGAAGCCCTCCCGGCTTTTCCAGTAGTGGGCCAGCGCGGCCATCCGGACGCGCCGCTCGCCGGCCGGGCCGATACTGACGACGTCGCTGTCCGAGCCCTCGCGCTCCAGGATCGCCTGCGCCGCCTGGAGCGTCGGCTTGCCCCAGAGGTCCTTGGCGGGCTTCAGCGTGGCACCGCGCTCGTCCACCACGAGGTAGACCGGCCCAGACGCGGCACCGGTGATGGCGACGGCGTCGAACCCGGTGTGCCGCTGGGTCCCCGCGAATCGCCCGCCGAAGGTGGAGTCGAAGAACAGGCCGTTCAAGGGGGATTTGCCGCCGACGCAGTTCCGGTTGTTGCCCGGGATCACGCTGTCCGTGACGGGCCCGGTGGCCAAGACGACCAGGTTGCGGGGGTCGAAGGCGTCGATGCCTGGCGGGATCCGATCGTAGCAGAGCTTGGCCGCGAAGCCGTTCCCGCCCAGGTAGGCCCGGGCAAAAGCGGCGTCGAACTCCTCGACCCGTTGCGCCCCGCTCGTCACATCCACCGTCAGGATCTTTCCGCCATATCCGAACATCGGTCCCTCCGCGCTCCGAGTTCCGTCAGCTCACGGTCCCGATCGGGAATCCGGTGACTGGCCGATCGTCACATCGTCACGGGGAAGACGGGCTCCCTCAGAATTCCACCACCGCCTTGATGACCCCTCGTTCGGGGTCGAGCCACTCCGGGAATGCCGCGATCATGGCGTCGGCCGGCGCCCGGTGCGTGATCCACGGCAAAAGATTGATCTTTCCCTCCTCGACCATCTGGATAGCCCAGGCAAAGTCCGCGCCGGTCGCATTCCGGCTGCGGAGCAGGGTGAGTTCCCGCCGGTGCAGTTCCGTATCGCGAAACGTCAGGTCGCCCTGCACTAACGACACGAAGGTGAGCTTCCCCCCGTTCGCGACATACTGCACCGAACGCATCATGGCATTCGGATTGCCCGTGGCCTCGAAGACCGTGGTGGGCAGGTCCCCGTTCAGCAGGGCCTGGAGTTCCACCACAGGCTCCGTTTGTCCGTCCAGGCAGGTCTCGACCTTGAGATGCTGGCGGCAGAACTGGCGTCGCCGCTCGCTGATCTCGAGAACGATGACCCTGGCACCAACCAACTGCGCGAATTGGATGACCGACAGACCGATGGGCCCGGCTCCAACGACCAGGACGCACTCCCCCGCTTCCGGTTGCGCCCTCCGGACGGCATGCGCCCCGATGGTGAGCATCTCTATCAGAGCGAGTTGATCCACGGACAGCGTCTTGGACCGGTGGAGCTTCGTCACGGGAACCGTCATGAGCTCGCGCATCCCGCCGTCGGTGTGCACCCCCAGGACCTGCAGGCTCACACAGCAGTTCGTCTTTCCCCGGCGACAGGCGATGCAACGGCCGCAGTTGAGGTATGGTTCCACCGCGCACCGGTCCCCCACGGCGAGATGGGGTTCCGGCTTCCCCAGGGCCACGATCTCGACCCCTAATTCGTGGCCCACGACGCGCGGATAGGTGAAGAAGGGTTGCTTGCCCCGGAAGGCATGCAGGTCGCTGCCACACACGCCTACCCGATGAACGCGGACCAGCGCCTCACCGGGCGCGGGCGCAGCGGGCGCTGCCCGATCCGCAAGCTGAAAACGGCCTGGCTCTTCCAGCACGATAGTCTTCATGCGATATCCCTGTGCCGCGCCGTTCCGCTGCTCGGCGACCATGAAGTCCCTCGGCTCCGAGAAGCCGATTTCACGCGCCAGCTATCTCGAGCGCCCGTATCTTCCTCACAGGCGACCGCCGACGCGAGAGCATACACCTCTCACCCTTCCCATGTGGCGATGTGTCACCGGAAGAACGAAGCGTTTCGGCTCGCGTGACCCGGATCAGCGGGAGGACAGGCGCTCGCGCTCGCGCTGCATGGCCTCCTTGCCGGCCTGAACCGCAGCCGAGAGGATGGTCTTCTTCTCCTCGAGCACCTCGCGGCCGCGCTCTATCGCATCCTCGGCCTTGTCCCGAAGTTCCTCAGACACATCAACGGTTTTGTCGCGCACGTCGGCGGCCAGGTCCCGCAGGCGCTCGCGGGTGCGGCGGCCCGACTCGGGCGCGAGCAAGAGGGCCAGGCTGGCCCCCAGGACGCCACCCAGGATGAATCCCAGCGCGACGCTGGCCCCGGAGTATCCGCGCTCTTCACTCATGACGCTTCCCTCCTTCGTGTGTACTGCTTCCACAGGAACTTGGCCCCGGCCCGCACCCCCGCCAGCAAGCCGGCGATGGGGATGAGTCGCGACCCGAAAACGGCGCGGATCGCGCCGGTTGTCATGCGGATATTTTCGCCGGCCTCCTCCACGGAGGCCATGGCCCCGCGGAGGCGCGCGGCCCCATCTGCAACCTGCTGGGCCGCCTTGGTTGCGGCCCGAACCCCCTCTCGCGCCTCCTGCAGCACAGGCTTGAGCTCCAGCTCGAGCGTGCGGATGAACTCCTGCAGGCGCCAGGCCGCCCGGCGGAGTTCCTGTATGGTCGGGATCAGCAGGAAGGTCCAGATCAGGCTCACCACGGCCAGAACCACCAGCGCGGCCACACCCACGGC
>CAZXXV010000154.1:0-1996 GCA_964644725.1 uncultured bacterium | reverse complement strand
TTCTTCAGACCACTCCTGCCTCCCGCAACCGGGCCACGTCCTCTCGCGACAGGTGCAGCTACTCCGCTGCGGCTGCGCGAATCTCTTCCTAAATCGCTCCCTCCTGCCTCAGCCTTCCAATCTCCTCTTTCGCGTATCCCAGGTCCTGCAATACCTCGTCCGTGTGCTGCCCCAAGCGCGGCGGTGGCAGGCGTAGCGCCCCCGGACTCACCGAGAACCGGTAGGGAATCCCGGTCTGGTGAAGCTCGCCCACAGTGGGATGCTGCATCACCTGCTCCAGCCCCAAATGCACCACCTGGGGATCGGCAAAGACCTCCGCCAGATTGTGTACCGCACCGCTGGGCACCCCCACGCCTCCCAGCAGGACCACGAGCTCCGCCGTGGTGGATCGGCTGAACCGCTCCTCGATGATCGCAATCAAGGCATCGCGGTTGGCCAGGCGATCCGAGTTGGTCTTGAACCGCAGATCGTTCACGTACTGCTCCAGCCCCAAGGACTGGCAGAAGCGCGCCCAGAGAGAATCGTTGCCCACGGCCACGTTGATGTAGCTATCCCTGGTCTTGAAGAGCTCATAGGGTGCGATGAGGGGGTGGCAGTTGCCGCTCCAGCCGGGAGCCTTGCCGGTGAGAAAGTAGCGCTGCGCCTGGAAGGTCAACAGGGCCACTTGGCCGTCCAATAGCGAGGTATCTATCATCTGGCCCTGGCCGGTGCGCTCCCGGTGGAAGAGCGCCACCATGACGGCGTAGGCAGCGAACATGCCAGAGGCGATGTCGGCGATGGGCACGCCCAGCTTGATGGGCGGGCCGCCCACCGGGCCGGTGATGCTCATGAGGCCGCCCACTCCCTGCAGAATCTGGTCGTACGCCACTTTGCCGGCCGATGGCCCGCTCTGCCCAAAGCCAGAGATGGCGCAGTAGACGATGCGCGGATTGAGAGCCTTCATGCGTTCGTAGGGGAAGCCAAGTTTCTCCAGGGTTCCGGGGCTGAAATTCTGCAGCACCACGTCGGCGCGGGCCATGAGCTTGGCCAGGATCTCCTGGCCGCGCGCATCCTTGAGGTTCAGGGTCATGCCCTTCTTGTTGCGATTGACGCTCAAGAAATAGCCGCTCTCGCCGTTGATGAAAGGCGGCCCCCAGGCGCGGGCCTCATCGCCGGTCTTGGGCATCTCCACCTTCAAGACATCGGCGCCCATGTCGCCCAGCATCATGCTGCAATAAGGGCCAGCCAGGGCGCGGGTTAGGTCCAGGACGCGGACGCCGGTGAGGGGACCCGCCATGTTCTCAGCCTCGCTTTCTTAGCTCGACCAGGCGATCAAAGAGCTTCATGAGTTCGGCCAGAGGTCGGCCACGCTTCAGCTTGCGCACCACCTCGGCCTCGTGACGCTGGATCTCGAGGGCGCGGGACGCCACGGCGCGCAACTTCTTGGGCGAGAAGACCACGACACCGTCTTCGTCCCCGTGGACGATGTCCCCGGGCTGCACCGGCGCCCCGCCGCAGATGATGGGCACCTGGGTCTCCTGAAGGTGCTCCGCCGTGCCGACCCGGGGCGTGGCCGCCCGGGCGAAGATGGGGACCCCTGCCTCCTCCAAGTCGTGCAGGTCCCGGATCGCTCCGTCAATGACAAAGCCCTGGATGCCCTTGCGCCGCGCCTCGATGGCCATCAGCTTGCCCAGCAGTGCAGCCTCCAGCATCCCGCCGCCGTCCACCACCAGCACCTCCCCCTCCCTCGCCTCGGCCAGTGCCTTGAGGAGGGTGAGGTAATCCCCCGGGTAGCAGCGGACCGTGTGGGCGACCCCCGTCAGCCGCATCCCCCGGGCCACCGGCTTGATGGCCGCGGCCATGGTTCCCAGGCGGCCCAGGGCGTCCGACAGGATGGCGGTGGGAATGCGGGCGATGCGACGGAGAGGATCACGCACGGCGGCGCCTCGACTTTCGCGGACTACCAATCAATGGACAGGCGCGTCGGACGGAGCAGGCAGACCTCTTCACGTTTCAC
>CAZXXV010000153.1:0-8885 GCA_964644725.1 uncultured bacterium | reverse complement strand
CCCACCAGGTTCATCCCGTAGTTCTTCCGGCTTCCCGAGATCTGCTCGCACAGCCACATGACGGGCTCCCGGATCCGCCACGCCTGCATGAGGATCGTGTCAAAGCCGATGATGTGGCCGGCGATCCCCAGCCAGAGGAGATGACTGTGGATCCGCTCCAGCTCCAGCATGATGGTCCGGATGTATCGAGCGCGGGGCGGGACCTCGATCCCTGCCGCCTCCTCGATGGCCTCGCAATAGCAGGTGCTATGGACGTACCCGCAGATGCCGCAGATCCGCTCGGCCAGAAAGGGGATCTGGTTGTACGTCAGGACGCTGTCGCCCAGCTTCTCGATCCCCCGGTGGACGTAGAAGCCTCGGTAATCGCACCCCACCACCTGTTCCCCTTCCACGAACAGGCGGAAGTAGGCCGGCTCCTTCAAGACGGGGAAGTAGGGACCGATGGGAACCACCGTGGCCCCCGGCGGAGGCTCCTTCGGTTGAAAGGCCACCCCCTCCGCCGGCTCGGGCCGGAGATCGTGCGGAAAGTCCCTGCGCAGCGGGTGCATCCCTGGCGGCCAGTCGTCGGCCAGGACCAGCTTGCGGGGATCGGGATGGTCGAGGGGGGTGATCCCCAGAAGCTCCGCGAACTCCCGCTCTGCCCAGTTGGCCGCCGGGACCACGGGCGTGATGGAATCGAGGCACGGGTTCCCGTCATCCAGAAAGGCATTGACCTCGATGGCGATCTTGTCCGGATCCCGCGCGAAGAAGTGCACGACCGCGAAATCCCCCGAGAACTCGCGCCGATCGATTCCGGCGCTCACCACGAAGCGACAGCCCATTTCCGTGAACAGGTATGCCGCCAGCGCCCGGAGAGCCTTCGGTTGAACTGTCAGCGAAAGCTTCCCCGGGACGCGCTCATCCATCCGGCTGAGCGCGTCCCCGAACCGCTCAGTGAGCTGGGCTCGAAGCTCTGCGACCGTCATCTCGCCTCTCCCCTCTCCTCCCTACACGCTGGAGAAAGCGAAAAGGATCAGGATGGCCAAGAGCGCCCCAATGACCATCCAAGCGACATAGACCTGGGGGATGCCCACGTGGAGCCGAGAGAATCGCTCCATGAACCTCATGGACCACCGGACCACCGGATTGTAGAAGAATCGGTCAACGTCGAAGACCCGCGGGAGCCCTGTGCGGAGCCGCACCGTGGGCATTCGCAGAACCGGGTAGACTCCCTCTTGCTCGTAGCCCCCCACATGGATAGTGAAGAACCGCTTAAAGGGGAGATACAGGCTGGAGGCGCTGAACTTCACGTCCTGTGGCCGGTGCGCCTCGCCGCAATACCAGAGTGCCGTTTGCCGGACCGGTGCCGCACCCGCCCGGTAGATAAGCGCCGAGAGGAGGAGGCAGGCCGAGAGAGCGGCCACCATCACGAGGGGGTTCCAGGCCGCTGCCATCCCCTCCCCGAGGTTCGATGTGACCCCCCAGGGGCTTCTCCCGAAGAGCGCCTCAAAGGCGGGGAAGTCCAGGCCGGGGCTGATCGCCTGGTAGAGAAGCCTGAGGACCGGCACGGGGAAGAGGCCGATCAGGACGCAGAGCGCTCCCAGGCAGAGCTGGGCGATCCGCATGCTGATCGGCACGTCGTGTACCTTGCTCGCCTGGAGGGACGGATGGCCGAGGAAGGCAGCCGTGATGAACTTGAGCACAGAGGCAAGCGTTACTGCGCTGCCGAAGAAGGCCAGCAGGGCATACAGCACGTAGGCCGGCCTGTCGAGGCCCCCCAGGATGACAACCTGATAGATGAGCCACTTGCTGGCGAAGCCGTTCAGGGGCGGGAGGCCTGCCAGGGCCAACCCCCCCACCAGGGCAGTGGCGGCCGTCCAGGGCATGCTTCGCAGGAGACCGCCCAGGGCATTCAGATTCCTGGTCCCCGCCACATACAGAATGGAGCCGGCGTTCAAGAACAGGAGAGACTTGAAGTGGGCGTGATTCAGGAGATGGAACAGACCGGCGATCAGCGCGACGGCGCTGATGGCCGGATGGATTCTGCGGAACGCGATCCCCATGCCGATGGCGAGCAGCATATACCCGATCTGGCCCATCGAGTGAAAGGCCAGGAGTCGCTTGCTGTCTCCCTGATACAGCGCCGTTAGGCTACCCACGAACAGGGAAAGGGTCCCGAAAAAGGCAATGATCCCTCCCCATGTCGTCGTGAGGTACGAGGACGGCAGGATGAGCAGGAAGATGCGCAGGAGGCCATAGACACCCATCTTGATCATGACGCCCGAGAGGAGGGCACTTACCCCCGAGGGCGCTGCCGGGTGGGCATCCGGCAGCCAGTCGCCAAAGGGGAAGATCCCCGACTTGGTCGCGAAGCCGACAAAGAAGAGCCCGAGGACCAGATGCGCCAGGCCAGGGTTTTCTTGGATGATCAGCCCCAGGGTGGAGCGAAGGACGTCAAAGCTGAAGGAGCCTCCTCGCACGTAGAGCATGATCCCAGCGAGTAACATGCAGGCCGTGGCGGCATGGGTCATCAGGAAGTACTTGAACCCCGCCCGGAGGTTCTCTTGCCGCTCCCGCTCAAAGACGACCAGGGCGTAGGAGGCTAACGTCATGACCTCCCAGAAGAGGAAGAAAAAGAAGAGGTCCGCCATCCCCACCACGCCGATCATCGAGGCCAGGAAGACGAGGAGCGGGGGGTAGAAACCCACCAGGCTCTCCCGTCGGTAGTGTTCCATGTACCGGACGGAGAAGAGACTGGCCATGAGGCCCACAATGACAATGATGATCAGGAAGAAGGCGCTGAGATGATCAATCCGAAGGACGAGGGAGGCCCCAAAGCCGGGAACGCTGAAGAGCGCCCGGCTGCTGGAATGGCAGCTCATGCAGGCCGCCTCTCCCTTGAACTCCGAAAGGCCCATCACCCAGAAGAAGGACTCCCGAGCCTCCAGCGGACCCTGCTGGTAGACCTGGAGGATGACCCAGCCGAGAAGGACGGACGAGAGGAGGACGAGCGCGAAGGCGAAGTATCCGACAAACCGCTGCTGGCGGCCGATGAAGAGGGTGACGAATGCTCCAATGAAGAGGAGGAGGATCGCCGCGGCGTAGGCTTGCATCGGGGTCATGCCTTCTCCTCCCTCAATGCTGGATCTGATGAACGATGGGCAGGCCGATGAACGGCGCCAGCACGCAGAAGACCATCAGGATCACCAGGACGGCACTCATGGCGAAGGAGGGATCCTTTGCCGGAGCGGCCGCCGCCGACACCTCGCCAAAGAAGACCTTCTGCCCCACCCGAAGGAACCAGGCAAAAGCCACGATGACTTCCAAGACGAAAGGGATCAGGATCAACAGGCCGACGTTCCCGCCCACGTCCACTGCGCCGGTCAGGAGGAAGAACTTGCTCCAAAAAGTGGAAAAGGGTGGGACGCCGGTGACCGACAGGATCCCGACGAAAAAGGCCAGGGAGACGAGAGGCATCCGGTGGGACAGCCCGGAAAGCTCCCGAATGCTCTTGACCCCGGTGGCGTAGGCGATCGCCCCCACCGAGAGGAACAGGAGGGCCTTGGCAAAAGCATGATTGATGATGTGGAGGATCCCTCCGATCATCCCAGTGGCCGATCCCAGGATGCCCAGCCCGGCGCCCAGAAGGATGTAGGAGAGGTGCGTGATGGTCGAATAGGCCAGGAGCCTCTTGAGATCGTCCTGGAAAAAGAAGAGGAAGCAGGCGACCAACATGGTGAGGACGGCCGCCGCGGCCACCACCAGGCCGATCCACCACGGGAGCGCCGCCGGGGTGATGACGATCCTGGCGATCAGATAGACCCCGGCCTTCACCATGGCGGCTGCATGGAGATACGCCGAAACCGGCGTTGGCGCCTCCATCGCATCCGGGAGCCAGGTGTAGAAGGGGATCTGGGCCGCCTTGGCCCAGGCGGCCAGGAGAAACAGAAGGAACACCGTGACCCGCGTGTGAGACTCCAGGCGCTGAATCGCGTCGAAGGCGAAGGAATGGGTCGAGACGTAGAGGATGACCAGCGCCACCATGAAGCCGATCCCCCCCAGGTTCGTCAAAAGGAGGGCCTTGAAGCCGGCCGCCAGGGGCTTTTCCCCGCCGTAGAAGGCGATGAGGGCCCAGGAGCAGACCGAGGTCAGCTCCCAGAAGATGAACATCTGCAGGAAGTTCGGGGAGAGGACCAGGCCGAGCATGGAGCCGACGAAGAGAAACATCCAGAAGAAGTAGCGCCCCTTCCCGTCGGCGATGGGGTGATCCAGGTTTCGCGGGCTCAGGTACGCCGTGGAATAGAGAATCACCAGGAAGCCGATGACGCTGATGATGATGACCATCATCGACGAGAGGGGATCCAGGAAGAAGCCGAAGAGCGGGCCGCTCTGTGGAAGCCAGGGGATCCCATACAGGGGGAAGTCGAGACTGGTCCGCGGCCTTAGGAGGACCGCCATAATGGCCAGCGCCACGCAGGAACCGGAGGTGAGGAGCGCTAGGGTGTCGCTGTCCCGACCTCGGGTGGGGGTGGAGAGGAAGGCCCCCGCGAAGGGAACCATGAGTAGCGCGGCCAGGATCAGCAGCATCGGACACCTCCGAGTAGGAGGTCCGAGAACACGTCTTCGAGGAGGTCGAGCGTCTTCTGGATCTTGAGGCTCATGGAGCTGCCGAAAGCCACGCGCGCGGGTTGAATGCCGAGGACGAAGACATCGGCTCCTGTCTCCTTTCTCAGAAGATCCAGGAACAGATTCAGAGGAATCCGATGGGTCGAGAGGGGAAACCCCTTCTCCTGGACCCTGTCGAGGATGGCCACTGACCCCGGCGTGTCACCCCAGTCAATCGCATCGATGACCAAGATCGTCTGGGGTCCATAGGCGACGATCGTTCCCCAGTAGTGCTCCGGGACTTCCCCACCATCCACGAGCAGAGCCGGGATCTTCCCTTCCAGACGATGAACGAGGGCCGGCCCGGCCCCGTCATCCCCCCACAGGGGGTTCCCGACGCCGACGAGGGTCAGCTTCCCTTTCAGCCGTTGTTCCAGCTCTTCCCGCAGGGACATTCGTCGACCCCAGTCGGCCTCACGGAGGTTCAGGGAGATCCTTGAGCTGCCTATAGGTGAAGACGGGACCATCCACGCAGACATACTTCGGCCCGATGGCGCAGTGGCCGCACTTCCCCACCCCGCACTTCATGTAACGCTCCAGGGTCGAGACGATCCGATCCTCTGCAAAGCCCATCTTGAGCAGATCCTGAATGACGAACTTGATCATGATGGGCGGTCCACAGGTGTAGGCGATGGTCCTCGACGGATCCACGGTGATCTGCCGAAAGAGGGTCGTCACGACTCCCACGGGTCCCGTCCAGGTCTCATCGCCCACGTCCACCGTCTCCAGCAGCACGAGGTCGCCCCGACTTCTCCAGCGATCAAGCTCCGTCTTGTAGACCCGATCCTGTGAGGTCCTCGCGCCGTACAAGATGGTAACGGCGCCGAAG
Organism: uncultured bacterium; assembly: GCA_964644725.1. Classification (GTDB taxonomy): domain Bacteria; phylum Methylomirabilota; class Methylomirabilia; order Methylomirabilales; family 2-02-FULL-66-22; genus 2-02-FULL-66-22. The sequence continues at coordinate 3,412 of CAZXXV010000153.1, read as the reverse complement.
GCGTCTCGCTCCTGAAGGATCGCCTCGATCAGCGATCGGAGCGGGGGGAGCCCGATCCCGCCGCCGACGATGAGGAGGTCCTGCCCCTTCGCCTCCTCGTACGGGAAGCTGTTCCCGAAGGGACCTCGGATCCCTACCCAATCGCCCGGCTGGAGCCGGTGGAGGGCCCGCGTGACCGAGCCCATGGCCTTCACCGTGATCTCGAAGCCATTCCCCTGGGCGGGGCCCGAGGCAAAGCCGATGGGAGCCTCCCCCAGTCCGAACACGGACACCTCGACGAACTGTCCCGGCTTGAAGCTGAAGGATCGCCTGATCTCGGGATCGGCGAACCGCAGCAGGAACGTCTGGGTGTCCGCCGTCTCGCGTCGCACCTCGGCGATCTTCGTCAGATGGGGCAGGTAGATGTTCTCCATGAGTGTCTCGTCAGGGGCTCGTCTTGGGCTTTGCCGCCCAGGGTGGACCCCACTTCGGCCTCTGGCCGAGCTCGCGAAAGCGCATCAGGACCGCCGCCATATCCACAGCCGTCATGCACGTCGTGAGACAGCGGCCGCACCCCGAGCAGCCCGGCCTCCCCTCGCGCTGCATGTACTGGTAGCTGAGCTTGTGGAAGAAGCGGCGCTTAAATTGCTCACATTTCCGGTCCCGGGGGTTGTGGCCCGAAGCCTCCCGCGTGAAGCCGGCCAGGATGCAATGATCCCAGCGCCTGAACCGTTCCCCCTCCTTGCCATCCCGGCTCCGGTCAGAGACGGTGAAGCAGGTGCAGAAGGGACAGAGGTACGAACAGCCGCCGCACCCGATGCAGCGGTCGGCCAACTCCTCCCACACCTCCTCGGGAACGGCGTCGTTTGTCACCTTCGAGATCCCCCGGGAGAGGTAAGCGCTCGTAGAAAATTTCTGGTCAATCTCGTCCAGCATCTCCTCCCGCTCCGCCAGATCGGCCGAGGTCGCGTCCCGGAACAGTTCCGGTGTTTTCGCCACGAGAGACGCCCCAGTCTCGGAGTCCACCTCGACCAGGTAGCGGCCCTTCAAGGGAGTGAGCTGGATGTCGTAACCGTCCCCTGGTTTGAGGAGCGGCCCACCGTCGCAGCAAGGGCAGAAACAGGTGGGCAAAGGAGGCGTCGTGCAGGCGAGGCTGACCAGCGCTGCCTTCGTGAGCCGGGTGAGGAAGTAGATGTCGGGAAAATCCCTGCGAAAGAACTGCTCCTGATAGCGGATGCCTTTCACATCACAGGAGCGGATGCCGAAGAAGATCCGCCGTTGATCATCGTACTCGGGGACGAGCGTCAGGTCGTCCCCGTTCCGGAAGCGGAAGAGGACCTCGGAGGGCGGCAGCAGATACCGGGTCGGGGGGAGGAGGTCATGAGTGTAGTCGAGGTCCAGCTCTTTGACAGAGCGCAAGGGAACCAATTGAGGATCGCCATTCGGCCCATGGTGGGGCGCGATGAGGGCCGCTTCCGCCATCAACCCGGCGACCCAGGGCGGCACTGCGTCCTTCTGGATCACTTGAACCCGCTTGGCCATCACGCTTGCGTCCATTCACGCCGCCCGTTCGACCTGGACCGGTCCTTCAAGGAGGGCGTAAGGGGTGACAAGGATCCCGCGTCCGACCCGTTCCGACATGCGGACTATGGCCTGAAATTCACCACCCTCCCCCGCGACGCGAACCATCCAACCTGGTCGAAGGGCCAATTGTTTCGCATCCTCGGGATGAATCTCGATCCACCGATCCTGGTGCTCGCGTTGCCAGTCGTCCGTGTGGCGGAGCACCGTGTCCTTGAGCCACATCCATCCGAGGCGATCAGGAACGTGCTGGAAGTTCGAGTGACCCCCCACTGCCACCGCGAGTGGCTCTTCGGAGCGATCTGCCGGAGCAGGCGTCATCTGCCCCGAGGTCATGGTCTTCCGAATTTCCTCCAGCGTCGTTCCCACATCGGGAAGCCCGAGGCGACGAGCCAGCTCGGCCAGGATGGCCCATCCAGGCCTTGCCTCGCCAGGGGGGAGGACCGCAGGCCGAAGTTCCTGCTCCCGTCCCTCGGTGTTGGTGAGGGTTCCCTCCTTCTCTGCGAAGCTCGCGCTCGGCAGTGCCACGTGGGCGAGCTCTGTTGTCTCTGTGCGGAGGGTATCCTGGACCACCAAGAACTCGAGGCGTTGGACCATCTCGCGATATGCGGAATTCCAGCTCGCGGGGTCTTCCTCCACCACCAAGAGAGCTTTCAGTTCGGGAGCGCCCAGGTGTGGCGACTCCAGTCTTTGGCGAAAGGCCCCACGAGAGTTTGCTCGGGGAAAGAGAAGCAACACCTTGGTTCCCTTCTCCCCAACCAGACTTTGGAAGGCGCTGAGGAGGTTGAGCTCGCGAGAGAGAGGAAGGCTCTTGAGGGGGTAGATCAAAATGCGTTGTTTCGCGTCCCCCCACATCGTCCGGAGAGACTCACACGACCCATCTCCCCCACTCGTTAGACGGGGAACAACTTCGTCAAGGAAGGGAACCTGAAGATGAAGCGTCGCGTGTTTCGCCAGAAGGTCCCGCCGAGGGGAGATCACGATTCCCCTCGTCCCTTGATCCATGGCCTTCAGGATCCTAGAGGCGACGTGGGGATGATGTTCCTCCAGGCCGTGGGCAAAGATCAGGAGGAGATCGGCGACCTGGATGTCGTCGAATCGAGCCGCCTTGGAGCCCTCGACGAGGGAGGACGGGATATGATCCAACGTGTGAAGGGCGGGATCGAAACGAACCGCTTTAGTGTGCAATCCCTCAGACGCGATCCGCCGGAGGAGGAGAAACTCCTCGTTGGTGACGCGCCCAGAAGCCCAGAGGCCGATAGCTTGGGACCCATGTCTGCGTCGGACGGCGTCAAGCCTTTCAACCACGTGGACAAGCGCCTCTTCCCATTGGGCCCGCATCACTGCCCCATTCAACCTGATGGAAGGAGAATTGAGGCGTTCGGGGCGACGGAGATGCTGGAAGCTTGTCCAGCCCCTCATGCAGAGGGTGCCCCGAGAGACGGGATGGCCGGCCGAGGGCATGACCCCGATGGCCTCTCCCCGGTCTACCAGGAGGTAGAGGCCACAACCGGCGCCACAGTGGGGACAGACGGAGAGGACGCGTTGCAACTATACACACCTCGCCGAAAGAAGCTATGTCACCGCTGCCTCGATGTCATGGGGAGTGGGACCTCTCCAGCCTTCTCCTACCTCAGGCCCCCAGGAATTTCCACTGGAATCTGCGCAATGTCTCCTCGTCCATACGATCGAGGAGGCCGTCCACATGGACTTCACCACCTGCTCCCTCTCCTCCGTCCTCCATGAAGGTCCCGCTATCCTGTCACAATCTTTCCAACCGAGCAAGCGGGTTGTACCCTCCGGCTTGCTTCATGAGAAACATTTCAGATGCGATCACATTGTTCAATGGCCT
>CAZXXV010000152.1:0-8887 GCA_964644725.1 uncultured bacterium | reverse complement strand
GCAATTCCTGCGCCTCGGCAACCAGGCGGGGGCCGGGCACGGCAGCCGCCTGGATGTTCGCCGTCATCCTCAGCGCTACGGCCACTTGCCCTTGCGAATTCGAAGCGGCGGTGAAGGCGGCGTCGGCCAAGCTGAAGATGGCGCCCCTGTGGGGGATGCCGTGGAAATTGAGCATCTGGGGCGTGCCCGGCCTTGCGTGGGGCTCGTGCGGCCCCCGGCCCAAAAGCAATTTCCTGTCACCCACCTCACCCACCCACCAAATGCCCCGTGCCCGTAGGAGGTCGAGCAGTTCGCTGACCTCCTCTCCGATCTCCTTTCTTGTGTCAGTGTGATAGATGATGTTGGCGGCCTCTCGGCATAGGTGGGCAACGGCGGACCGGATTTCCTACAGATCCTCTTCGAGGGAGACCTTTGGGTTGACGCGGGGGCGGTCGGCAAGGCGGACCCGCGGCGTCAGGACCGTGAGGTCCGCCTCGAGGAGAATCATATTGCCGGTTCCCCGGAGGAGGTCGATGTTCCGGGGGGGGGCGGATGGTGCCGCCCCTTTCTCCCGGCCCCTGCTTCCCCAGTGTGATCCAGGTCCCTTCGGGACTGTCGGAGCGCCGGCTACAGGGTGTTCACGTCCCGGGCCGTGGTCCCGTCCCCGAGGGTCGCGGAGATCCGCGCGGGTCGTACGGGGGAGCTGGAGCCCACGTCCACGACGAACCAGTGGAAGCAGTCGCTCGTCGTGGCCGCGGCGGTGCAGTAGGCACCCGCCGTCGGCCCGCCCGCGCCGGGGTAGTTCGGACGGCCTTCCAGCAGCGCTTCGAGGTTCGTCAGGTTTGTGCTCGCGGAGGTCACGTCGCCCACCGTGAAAATCGTGGTGTAACTGCCGGCGTTCACCACCTTGCTGGCAAAGTCCAGCGTGACGGCGACCCGGCCCGCATCCAGCGTGGCTTTGGCCGAAGACTTGAGTGCCTGGGATCGCAGGTCCACGTAGCGCGGGACCGCCACGGCCGCCAGGAGACCCAGGATGACCAGGATGATGATCAACTCGATGAGAGTGAAACCGCCCTCGGCCCGCAAGATCCTGCCTCTTCGCATCGCATTGCCTCCTTTCCCGCCCGCCATCACTGGCGGCTCGGGCGTTCCCCGCTTCCGTTCACTCCGCGTCTGAAAAAGCGCCTTCGTTCCCCGTCATCCTCACCGCCGGATCAGCCGAACCATGTCCCACATGGGCATGAATATGGCCAGGGCCAGCATGAAGACCATGGCCCCGATGCCAACCAACAAGATCGGCTCCAGGGCGGTGCTGAGATTCCGGATGGCGTAATCCGCCTCCCGGTCGTAGTGTTCCGAGACTTTCTGAAGCAGCGCCTCCAGTTCACCCGTTCGCTCCCCGACCGCGACCATCTGCACGACGAGGGGTGGGAAGAGGGGGTCCCGAGCCATGGGTTCGGCAATGGTGCGCCCCTTCTCGACCGCGTCGGCCACGGCCAGGATCGACCGGGACAGGGCGGCATTGCCGACGGCCCGTGCCCCCACGTCGAGGCTCTTCAAGATCGGCACCCCGGTTCGCACGAGGAGGCTCAGGATGTGAGTCCACCGGGACAGCGTGAGCTTCAGGATCACAGGCCCGAGGATGGGCAGTCGGAGCTTGGTCCCGTCCCACCGCAGTCGGACTCGGGGGTCTCGCAGGGCCAGGCGGATTGCGACGACTGCTATCGCGATGCCGGCAAGGCCCAGGTACCAGAACTGCTGGAGGGCTTTGCCCACGGTGAAGGCGATCCGGGTCGGCAATGGTAGCGTGGCCCGGAAGGCTCCATACAACAGGGCGAACTTCGGGACCACGAACGTCACGATGACCACCAGGGCGATGCCGATGGCCGACACCACGAAGATGGGATAGCGGATCGCCGCCCTGATCCGGGCGGATGTCTCGGCCTCGTGCTCGGTGAGCGTCGCGAGCCTCTCCAGGGCGAGATCGAGGAAGCCTCCCGCCTCTCCCGCCCGAACAGTGCTGACGAACACCTCGGGAAAGGCGTGGGGGTGCTTCGCCAGGGCGTCGGAGAAGGTAGCGCCTGCCTCGATGTCCCTGGCCACCGCCAGGATGACCTGCTGAAGGGTCTGTGTTCGTCCTTGCTTGGCCAGGATGTTGAGACTGTCGAGGAGCGGGACCCCGGCCCGGATCAGGGTTTCAAGCTGCCGGGTGAAGAGGATCAGGTCGTCGGGTCGGACCCGCCGAAAGAGGCCGCTGAGTTTTTCAAAGGGCGAGAGGGCCCAGGCTGGCTCGATGGCTGTGGGGACGTAGCCCGTTTGCATGAGGCGCTCGGCCACGGCCGCTCGCGCCTCGGCCTCCATGCGGCCAGTAATCAATGCCCCAGCGGCATCTCGCGCCCGGTAACTGAACGTCGCCATCGCTTCCTCAAGAGAATCGCAAGACGCCCCTGCCGCCTTCGCGTCCTGTCACGGGAAGGGCGTCGGATCTGGACTAGCCCCCGTCCGCCTGGGTGGCCCGCAGGACCTCTTCGATCGAGGTGATCCCGCGGGCGGCCTTCCGAATCCCGTCTACCCGCAGCTCCTGCATCCCTTCCTGGAGGGCCGTTCGCTTCAGTTCGGCCGCCGACGCTCTGGCCATGACCAGCTCGCGCTGCGGATCCGACATGACCAGGAACTCGTAGATTCCGACGCGCCCCCGGTACCCGGAGTCCCGGCAGAACTGGCACCCCCGCCCTCGGTAAAAGGTCACCTGGAGTCCCAGGCTGAGGGTGGCCAGGAGCGGCGGCGGAGGCGGGTAGGGTTCCTTGCAGCGGGGGCAGACGGTGCGGACGAGGCGCTGGGCCACCACGCCGACCACCGACGAGGCGATGAGGAATGGTTCCACGCCCATATCCAGCAAGCGGGTGATGGCGCCCACCGCATCGTTGGTGTGGAGGGTGGTCAGGACCAGGTGCCCCGTCAGGGCGGCCTGAATGGCGGTCTGGGCCGTCTCCAGGTCGCGGATTTCACCCACCATGATGATGTCGGGGTCCTGGCGGAGAATGGAACGAATCCCCGAGGCGAAGGTCAAGCCTGCCTTTGGATTCACCTGGGACTGCCGCACCATCTTCAGGTGGTACTCCACCGGGTCCTCGATGGTGATGATGTTCTTCTCCGGGGTGTTGAGGATGGCCAGGGTGGCGTAGAGGGTGGTCGTCTTGCCCGACCCGGTGGGTCCGGTGACCAGGATCAAGCCGTACGGCCGGGCGATGGCCCGCCGATACTGGGTGAGCATCTCCTCGCTGAACCCCAGATCCTCGAGACGCATGAGGCCGCCGCTCTTGTCCAGGATGCGCAGGACCACGTTTTCGCCGTAGATGGTGGGGAAGGTGGAGACCCGCAGGTCCACATCCCGCTCGTTCACCGTGAACCGGAACCGGCCGTCCTTGGGCACCCGGGAGTCGGCGATGTCCAATTCGGACAGGATCTTGACCCGGGAAATGACGGCCGACTGGAGGTACTTCGGGAGGGCCGCCGTCTCTCGGAGGAGGCCGTCGACGCGGAACCGGATGTGGAGCCCGTCCTCCTCGGGTTCGATATGGATGTCCGAGGCGCGCTCGGAGACGGCCGAGGTGACCAGGAGGTTCACAAGCTTGACGATAGGAGCCACCTCGGCCACGTTGGCCAGGCGCTCCGCTGAGACCCCTCGCTCGTCATCCAGCCCCAGGCCCCGGAGGTCAATCCCCTTGACGAGTTCGGTGATGGAGCCCCGGGTCCCGTAGTAATGATCCAGGGCCTGGAGGATCTCGGCCTCGGTTGCCACGGCGGCGTCCACGTCCAAACCCGAAGCCCGCTTGGCCTGATCCAGGGCCACGATGTTGCTCGGCTCGGCCGTGGCCACCGTCAGGGTGTTCCCGATCCGGAAGAGGGGGAAGATCCGGTGCCGCCGGCAGATCTCCTCGGGTACGGCCTTGAGGACCTCGGCGTCCACCAGGAAGTCGCTCAGCCGGATGAAGGGCAGCTCGACCTCCTCGGCGAGGTAGGCAGCCACCACGTCCGCCGGGGCGAGGCCTCGAGCCACGATGGTCTTGTGCAGAGGAGCGCGACCCTGCCGTTCCTCCTCAAGGGCGGCACGAAGCTGCTCCGCGGTGAGATACCCCTCGGCTACCAGGCGCTGCCCCAGCGATAGGTGGTTCGTCATCGGCGTTCCTTTGGGGCCACGTCGGGGGTGGGCTCGAGAAGGCGCTTGACGTGCCTGATCAGCAGATCAGCATCCACCGGCTTCGTCAGGTAGCAGTCGGCGCCTGCCTGGCGCACCAATTCCGGATCGGAGGCCCCGGCCTTGGCCGTGAGGATGATGATGGGGATGTGGCTGTAGTTCCGGTCCGACTTCAGCAGGCGGGCCACCTTGAGCCCATCCAGCTTCGGCATCATGATGTCCAGGATGATCAGGTCGGGCTGCTCCGCCCTTGCCCGAGCGAGACCCTCGGCACCGTCGCGCGCCGTGAGGGCCTCGTAGCCAGCGCTGCGGAGGATATCGGAGAGCATCCCCAGAATCAAGTCCTCGTCATCCACGAGTAGGACGCGCTCTCCTGTGGCCATGCTTCCCCCCAGGTGTGCTGCCAACTGCTGCACGTTCACCAGGCCGCCTGCAGAATCCAGGCGCTCTGCACCCAAGTCCTTCGCCATCCGCCTCGGGCGGCCACCGTCGGGCGGGAAGCCATCCCCGCCCAGCGTGCCCTCATTCGCCGAGTCGGAGGATCTGTCGCTGGTCTCCCTTGGCCACCGTGACCCGATCCCGCTCGATGGCAACGACGCGGATCCCGTCTACTTCATCTCCGACTTTGACCACAGAGTCGTTGATGACTGCGTGCATCCGGGTGCTGTCCCAGATAATGCCCGACACGTGCAAATTATTCGCGAAGCTGGGTCGAACCTCGGCCTGGCCCTTGGGCCGGGCAGCCTCCAGGGCGAACGGATCCCGTCCCCAGGGCCCGCGGGCCCGCTCTTCAAGGGCGCGGCGGGCGTCCGCGGACAGGATCGGCTTGGGCGCGGGTTTCGTCTCCGTGGCGAGAAGCTGCTGCAGCGCCGGAGGAAGCTGGAGCAGCTTGCCCGCAACGGACTCTGACGGTCCACCCCCCGCCGTTTGAGGCCGCGGCGCCCTTGGCTGCCGGGAATCCCAGAGGAAGAGCGCAAGGGCCAGCGCCGAAAGGACCACCAATACCTTGACCCGCGTGGTCAGCCAGGGGGCCATCGGCTACTGCCCCTGGGGCCGGATGTGGGCCACGGCCACCATGCGCATGGCCAGGCGTGACCCCTTGTCGGCCCGCGTCAACTGGACTCCCTCGACCGTGAAGAGCGCCGGTGCGGTCTGGAGCCCCTCCAGGTATCGGCCCAGATCCAGGAAACGCCCCTGGAGTTCCATCTCCACCGGGAGCTGGCGCGTCGGCACGTCCCTGGAAGCGGCTCGCTCCTGGAGAGGCCTCATGGATACGATCTTGACCCCCAGCTTCTGTGTCTGGTGGGAGAGGATCAACAGAATACGCTGGAGATCCCTGGCCCCCAGGATCCGCTCCTGCAGCCGCTGGAGGCGTTCCTTGCCCTCACGGATCTCGCGCTCGGTGCTGACGAGCGTCCCCATGACCCGCTCCGCCGACTGGGCCTGGGCTTCGAGCTGCGCCAGCTCCCGGGCCGCGCGCCGGGCGCGCTCCCGCTCGGGTGCCACGGCCAGGATCCACGCAGCCAACAGAAGGATCCCCGCCAGGAGCAAGGCCACCTGTTCACGGACGGAAACGCCCATGGCTACGGTAACCTCGAGATCACCTCAAAGTCCAGGGCGCGGGCATCGAAATCCTCCCGTTCCCGGGTGCCGATCAGATCCAGCCCTGTGAAGAACGGTGAGGTCTCCAGCTTGCCCAGATATTCGGCCAGGCCCATCTCGGGCGACGCTCCGCTCGCGAAGACCATCCCCTTGATCTTGAGCCGCCCCTCGGGCGTGGCCGCAAGTTCGTTCAGTGTGACGGCCCGCGGCGTCACATTGCTCAGCTCTTTCAAGATGCCGTGCCAGGGGGTTCCCCCGCGCAATACCGCATCGTATGCCCGGAGCAGGGGGGCGAGGGTGTCACGTCTGGCCTGGAGGCGCTTGGCCACTTCGAGGGCCGGTTGCAGGTCGGCCAGGGTGGCGCGCCGGGCCGCCAGGACATGCTCGGTTTCGGTCCGGGCCCACCAGGCCATGCCATAGGTGCCCGCCACGACCAGAGCAGCGGCCGTTAGTCCCGCGCGAATGCCCAGGCGAGCCCAGGCCGCGCGCCGGGCAGCCGCGATCTCGGGCGGGAGGAGGTTGAGGGTCTGCGCCCGGTCCAAGGCGAGCCCCGCAGCTACGGCCAGCCGGGGGGCCGCCTCTGCGAACTCCTCGCCAAGGCGCTCCGTCAGATCGAGGCGTGCGAAGGGGTTCAGGATCTCGATCTCGATCCCGAGTCTCTCGGCGAGGAACGGGAGCAGGTTCCGAAGCTGAGCCGTTCCCCCCGAGAGTATGACACGGGTGACAGGCGGGCCGCCCACGCGCTCCTGGTAGTAGGCGAAGGAGCGCTGGAACTCCACGGCAAGCCGGTCCAGAGCGGGGCGGATCATGGCTCCGATCTGGGCCAGGGGGATTCCCTCGGCCTGGCGGTCCGCCTCCGCTGGGGCGGGGATGCCGAACTCTCGCTTCAGCCGCTCCGCTTGGTCGGCATCGAGCTGCATCCTCCGGCCCTCGACCATGACGGCGGACGTCATGGCTTCAGTAATCGCGCGCCCGCCCGTCCCAATTTCTCGCGCGAGCAGCAGCTCGGTCCCCCGGAAGAATACGAGGTGACTCGCCTGGGCGCCGATATCCAGAAGGGCCCACACTTGTCCAGGCTCCGTTACCGGCGGTCCGTGCTGGATCAGGCGGGCAAGGGCCGCAGGGACGACCGTGAGACCCGCGGGCTCCAGTCCTGCCGCGCGGAGGATCCCCACCGCTTCCGCCGCGAACTGCGCCTCCACGGCGGCCAGGAGGACGGCGAGTTTCGTCACGCCATCCCGATCCACGGCCTCGCCGACGATGTGGTGGGCTAGGATTGCGCTCTCTATGGGGAAGGGCAGGGCCTTCTGCGCTTCCCAACGAACGGCCTGGTGGAGCTCCTTCGCCGGCATCCGCGGCAGCGTCAGATGCACGAAGGCTGTAGCGGGGCCCTGGACGATTCCTACGGCCTTTCGCGCGGACACACCGGTCTCGGCCAGGAGGTCCCGGATGGTGGCGACAGTCGCGTCACGGGGGGGCAGGCCCTCACCGAGGCGCACCGCGATCTCGCGCACGCCGGCGGCCACCACCTGTCCCCCGCGCACCTCGATGAGCTTGACGGCGCTGCTGCCGATGTCAACGGCGACAACGCCGGCACCGCGTCTCCAGAGCATTTCTGCGCCTACTCCATTTCGAAGGTTCCGGCCGCCCCTCCCGCGTTCAGCCGGACTTCGACGGCGTTGCCGACGGTGATGGTCCCCCTGAAGACGATGCGGAAGAGACCGGTGTCGTTGGCTGTCCCGTTGGCCGTGAGGGTAAAGTTTGTCGACAGGGTATTTGCCACGCAGTTGTTTGTGTTCGTGGTGTCGGCGACCGTCCATCCGGCGTCCGTTGGGATCCGGCGGTCGATACGGTCATACTGGGCCGGTCCCCCGGTCCAGCAGATCGTCATCTGAGTGACGGTGATGGCGGCGGCGGTGGTGTTCTTCATGGTGAAGTTCATGGTGTCGTTGGCGACGTTGTACAGGGTGAAAACGACGGGCGAGGTCTGCTGGATGTTCCCACCGCCGTTTGCCACCCAGGCGCTTCCCGCCGTCGCGTTGGCGCTCAGGTTGTTCACCTTGTCGAGCGCCAGGATCGTGTAGAAGTACTGCCGGCCGTTTCCCACGCCGCTGTCGGTGTAGGTGGTGATGGGTCCCACGCTGGCGATAAGCTCGCTCGCGGCAGGCGGGGAGGCGAAGACCCCCGTCGTATTCCGGTAGATGTTGTAGCCTGCCAAATCAATCAGGTTCGATCCGTTGGGGGGGCAGGTCGCGCTGGCGAACCCCGGCGCGTTGAAGGTCGGCGCCGTCCAGGTGATGTTGATCTGGGAAAAGGAGCCTGGGGGGCGCAGTGGACTCACGCCGGTCGGCTGGCAGGGGATGGTGGTGTCCAGCGGGATTTGGAAGTTCACCTGGGCGGGCTGGGTCGGGGTGACGATGGCGACCTTCGAGGGATACGTGGTGGCGGCGCCAGTAGTCACGGTGACCTGGACGGTGCGCCGGCCGATGATGATCGGGTTCAGGGTGTAGCTGCCATCGGCGCCTGTCGTCGTGGACACGGTGGTGGGCGCGCCGTCCACCGGATTGTTCGTGACGCTGACTGTGACCGTCGCGCCGGCGACGCTGGCCAGCGGGTTGCCCACCAAGTCCGTGACGCGCCCTGTGGTCGTCCCCACGCGCTGGTCCGTCGGGGCCGTCAGGTCCGGCGTTGAGAGGTCGGCGGCGTAGCCGGTCCCGCCCGCGACGCCGTCGGAGCCGAGGCTGGTCACGACGCTAGTGGCGCTGGCATAGGTGAAGAGCGTCCCCCAGCCGTCGGTCCGATAGCCGTCCGGGTTCTGGGCGAAGTCTCCCGGGACATAGGGGCCGTGCCAGCCGACGCCCGTTGCGATGTCCCAGGCGGGGAGCGCCCCTTGCGCGACGAGTTCGGTGAGAGCCGTGGGCAGGCGACCGATGTCCCCGACGAAGCCGAAGTCGGATCGGACTCCGTTCGTATTCAGGTCCGGGTTGCCGACCATGGCGTTGGAGAGCACCGTCATTTTCTTCTGCGACTCGTCGAAGCGCGCCTGATCCAGGGTGTTGGTCAGAAGGTTGGCCGCCAACCCTGCCAGGATCCCGATGAGGAGGACGA
>CAZXXV010000151.1:0-8905 GCA_964644725.1 uncultured bacterium | reverse complement strand
AATCCCGACTTCCCTGGACGCCAAGGGAGCATCGGAGGAACCTGCTAAGCAACCGGCACGTGCCTCATGACCTCCGAAAGGTGCGTCTGCGGGGAGGTGCGATTTTCATTTGACAAAGGCCTTCGCCCCCAGTAAGAGAGGACCAATCAGCACGGCGGTCAACAAACGAATAGGTTCCGGGGTGGGTCGTTCCCCTTCCCCGGCTCGAGAGGCCCTGGGCCTGGCTGGTCGCCGCGCGCCCGGGGCCTTGCTGTTTGCGGAGAGAGGTGGCGATGAATGCTGACCTATTAGCGCGTCGGCAGCAACACCAGAACTCTTGTAGGGCAGCAGTCATGACTCTCCCTCTGGCCGAACTTCATGCCGAGCCGAACACCGATGAAGCGGAACAACGAGTCTGGCGTCGGGTCAGGGGGAATGACGAAACATGGTCAGTGCCTGGGAAGCTGGCCATCACTGCGCGACGAGACTATGGGATAGTCTCCGGGATCTGGCAGGATGACGAAAACGTACAGGCGATCCGCATGACCCTGCCTCCAGGGCTGGTGGCTTTTGACGTGAAGAGCCACCTGGAGAAACACGAGACCGCCCTAGCTCACGCCGAGGCAAATGGCGTCATTATTACACGGGGCCGACATGATGTAGCCACCCTCGCTTCCCTGATGGACCAGGGGTGGCGATTGATGCTTGTAACCGTGGTCCCGGCAGTTATGCAAGTGAACTTGCATTACCTGCTTGGGCGCGCGCGACAGATTGGGGGTGGGCACGCGCTGATGGATCCCGGCGAGAATCGGAACAGGGGTTACCTTTTGCCTGAGTTGAAAACGTTCCTCTTCGACCCTGCCGAGGAGCTTAGGGGCCGTCGGCGATACGTTGGCATCACCGTGGGTATTCGGGATTATCCCGTAGTCTTGAACGAGATCGCCCGGCAGAAGGAGGGGCGCCCTGGTGCAAAGTGACATATCTGATCCAATGGACGCCTTTGAGCCCTGGCTCCTCCGCCGGGTAGCCCAAGCTGTAGAAACCGACGAAGTCGCGGCGGACCTCCTTTAATGGGGGACGTTGTTGACGAAGTGGACTTATTTCGAGCCTGCCTCGCGGTCGGGGCCCCCTCCGCGCCGGGTTCTTTGAGCCTACTTCTGGCCCAGCAACGCGTTCACCTTTCGCATGACCTCAAACGCATCCGCCACGTAGGGCACGTCGGCCTTCCCCCGCGCCCACCCGCAGTTGGGATCGAGATTGACGGCTCGGCGTTCGTTGATGAACCGCCAGCCGACGACGTGCGGCTCTTCCCCGTGGCAGCAGGTCGAGAGTCCCTTGGCGGGGCGTGGCTCCTGTCTGCCCGATCTGGTTGAGGTGGGTCATGGTGTAGGGGACCCGTTGCCAGGTAGAGCAGGTAGCGCTCCCAATGAGGTGCTCCCCCTCTGCCCGCGCCTGCTGGCCCCGTACTGCCGCCTGGTAGACGAAGTGGACTTATTTCGAGTTCGCCCTCGCGATCGCGGCGACCTTTCCGCCGGATTCTTCAGCCTACTTCTGGCCCAGGAGGGCGTTCACCTTCCGCATGACCGCGAACGCATCCGCCACGTAGAGCACGTCGGCCTTCCCGCGCGCCCACTAGCAATCGCGAGAAAGGGGACGTAGGTTCCAAAGCGCATTACGATATTGCCAGAACGCGGGCAACAAGAGGGGATGTCGGTTCAAGGAAGCATTCAAGCATGTCTTCAGTTCCCTCGAGTCAGAGCAAGCTCCCTACCGCCCGGAATCCCATTAAGTTGTTTCTGCACCTACGTCCCCTAGTACTTGAGCAACTTGTCGTTCTTGGCAACGTCCCCGATTACGATTAATTATTGGTCGCTCGATGTTGCTACAGTAAAGTACCAGGGCTCCCCCAGCGTCAAGGTCCTCGGCCCGAGTCACCTGTCCTGAATCACCCAAGGACTGCCCGAGCTCAAGCCAGCACGTCCTGAACAGACAGCATGTAGAGGGGGACATCTACCAGACAACGGTGTGGCGCAGCGAGCGTGGCGGCGGGAGGCTCTGGAGGGGACAACTCGCCTTGGAAAAAGCGGTCATTTTGAACCTGGAGTAACACGTTGTCAGCAGTTGACAAATCTCCCCCCCGCGATGTAGCGTTCCTGGAAACGCACGGCCCGGGCCGGCGCGGGTTGCGCAGGCTGGATGGGCCCTTGCTTCTTGTGAGACATAGCTGGAGGTAGTCGACTGGGATGGCCCTCCCTGCGGTCTCCAACGCGAGCCCATCTCGACGTCGAGGACTCCCGCCACAGGAGCACAGCCATTGGGATTCGCTGGCCCGGCGCCATGGCTAACCACTCAACTCCGCGAACTCGTTCAAATCGAGTCTCGACGGTTCCCCGTGGTAGCGTCCGTGCAAGGGATTCACTCGAATGAAAGGAGGAAGCCATGTCGCGCTGTATTTTGGCCCGAACGGTTGCTCGCAGGACTCTCATCAAGGCCGCACTCGGCTCGGCGGGAATAATCGCTTCACTGCAAGTGCTGCAGGCATTCGGGAGCAGTACGGGTGAGCCAAAGAAGGGCGGGACCATCCGCGTCGGTTTGTACATGGACGCGGTGACCATGGATCCCCACTTCTCGGGCTCGAAGGTCGACCGCCTGATCTACTTCAACATCTACAACACCCTGGTAAGGCTGGGCCCCAAGCTGGAGATCCTGCCAGATCTGGCGGAGTCATGGGAAACCCCCGATCCCACAACCTATGTCTTCAAGCTGCGCAAGGGGGTGAAGTTCCACGACGGCACCGACTTCAACGCCGATGCCGTGAAGGTCAACTTCGATCGCATGATGAACCCCGACAACAAGTCGTTGCGTCGCGGCGAGGTCACGAGTATCGAGGCCGTTCAGGTCGTGGACCCGTTCACGGTGAAGTTGAAGCTGAAGCAGCCGAACTCGGCCCTCCTGGCCACACTCACCGACCGCGCGGGCATGATGATATCCCCGGCCGCGATCGACAAGTACGGAAAGGACTTGGCGCGCAATCCGGTGGGAACGGGTCCCTTCACGTACGTTCAGTGGCAGAAGGACGACCACATCCTGCTCAAGCGCAACGAGGCTTACTGGGACAAGGGCAAGCCCCATCTTGATCAGGTGCGCTACCGCGTGGTTCTGGACGACTCGGTGAAGGTGAACGCCCTCAAGGCTGCCGAGCTGGATATCATCGACTACGTGCAGCCGAAGGACGTGGCCGGCCTCAAGTCCGACGCCAGCTTGAACACCGTGGACGTCCCCTCGCTGGCGGTCTGGTGGTTCTGGCTCAACACCACCAAGCCCCCCTTCGACAAGAAGGCTCTGCGTGAAGCGTTCGCCTACGCTATTGACATCGAAACCATTGTGAAGCGCATTTACCTCGGCGTGGGTGTACCCGCCAATGGCCCTATCTCGCCGGCAAGCTGGGCCTATGATAGTGCCATCCCCTTCCGCAAGCGGGATGTGGCCAAGGCCAAGCAGAAGCTGACCGAGGGGGGCAAGCCGCAGGGATTCAAGTTCTCCTTCGAGGCGAACAACGTTCCTGTTGACCTGCAGGTGCTGCAGGTCGTGAAGGCGCAGCTAGCGGAGATCGGCATAGACATGGACATCCAGCTCGTTAACACCGCCAAGCAGATCGCGGATACGGTGGCGAAGAACTACGAAGCCACCTCGGCCCAGTGGAGCGGCCGACCCGATCCCGACGGCAACACGTACAACCACTTCTACAGGAACGCGGGCATGAACTACGGCGGCTACGACAACCCCAGAGTCAACGAGCTGCTGGACAAGGCGCGCGCCGTCTCGGGCCAGGCTGAGCGCAAGCAGATCTATAGTGAGATCGTGAGGATCCTGAACGAGGACGTGCCCTGCATCTTCCTCTGGCACCCGGTGGAACCGAAGGCTATGTTGAAGAAGGTGCAGGAGTACCCACCCATTCCCGACGGTATGATGCGCTTTGGCGACACCTGGATGAGGTAGGCTCCTCTAGGACTAAGCGTCCGCGCCGGGCATGGCGGCCCACGATCGGGCCGCCATGCCTCAAGCAATCGACGGTGATGCCATGCTACAACACATCCTGCGCCGACTGCTGGCCATCATCCCGGTCCTGCTGCTGGTGAGCGCCACGGTGTTCTCGCTCATCCACCTGACGCCGGGGGATCCAGCGGAGATTATGGCGGGCGAAGCGAGGGACCCCGAGGTGGTGGCGAGCCTGCGCCGCGACCTCGGCCTGGACAAGCCTATCCACGTCCAGTATGCGATCTGGCTGGGGCGAGCGGCGCGGGGGGACCTAGGGAAGTCGATTCGCACCCGCCAGCCAGTGATGGAGGCCGTCCTGGAGCGTCTTAAGCCCACGCTGCAATTGAGCGCCCTGGCCATGGCTCTCTCAATGGCTATCGCGTTTCCGGCTGGTATCGTATCCGCTACCCGGCCGGAGTCGCGCGGCGATATCTCCGGCACGCTGTTTGCCCTGCTGGGCGTGTCCATGCCCAATTTCCTGCTCGCCCTGACTCTCATCTTTGTCTTCGCCGTCACCTTGCGCTGGCTTCCCACCTCCGGCTACGTAGACCCGTTCGAGGATCCCATACCCGGAATCAAGTCACTTGTTCTCCCTGCCGTCACCCTGGGGACTGCAATGGCAGCGGTGGTCACGCGCATGGTTCGCTCCAGCCTCCTGGAGGTGCTGGAGCAGGACTACGTGCGGACCGCACGGGCCAAGGGGCTACGGGAGCAGTTGGTCGTGCTTCGCCACGCCCTGAAGAATGCGCTCATACCGGTGGTGACGATCGTCGGCCTTCAGACAGGCAATCTGATAGGTGGTGCCGTGATCACCGAGTACGTCTTCTGCATACCGGGCGTGGGCCGCCTCGTGGTCGATTCCATCTTCTCGAAGGACTACCCGCTGGTTCAGGGGGTGGTCCTCCTCACTTCCCTCGCTTTCATACTGGCCAACCTCGCCGCGGACGTGGTGTATGGTTATCTCGATCCGCGCATACGCTATGGATAGGTCAGCACGACATCATGGCGGCAAGACTTGAAGCGAGCGCGTTGGTCGATCTCCAGCACCGGCCACGCTCCCCGGCGAGGGAGCTGTTTCGCAAGGTGCGCCGGGTCAGGTTCGCCACCTTCGGCATGGCGGTTCTGACCTTAATGGTCTTCTGCGCGCTCTTCGCCGACCTTATCGCCCCGTTCGATCCCATGAAGCCCAACCTCGACCTCACACTCGAGCCGCCTAGCTTGCAGCATCCACTGGGTATGGACGACCTGGGGCGAGACGTCCTCAGCCGCGTGATCTACGGGGCCAGGGTGTCGCTCCTGGCCGGGGTAGTGTCCGTGGCGATCGCCTTCCTGTATGGCGTTAGCCTGGGCGTCGTGTCCGGGTACTGGGGTCGAGCGATCGACAACCTGCTCATGCGGCTGATGGACTCGCTGCTTTCCTTTCCGGCCATCGTGCTGGCGTTGGCCATCGCCGGCGTGCTGGGGGCCGGCCTGACCAATGCCCTGATTGCCATTGCCATCGTCTATACACCCATCTTCGCCCGCCTGGCTAGGGGCCAGACCCTCGCCGTGCGCGGGCTGGACTTTGTCGAGGCGGCGCGCGTGCTGGGCGCCAGGGATCTACGCATTATGCTGAGACACGTGATCCCTAACATCATGGCTCCGCTCATCATCCAGACCTCGCTCAGCGTGGCTTTTGCCATTCTGGCAGAGGCCAGCCTGAGCTTCCTTGGATTCGGCGTGAAGCCGCCGGAGCCTAGCTGGGGCTCCATGGTGAGCCTGGGCAGGGGTTACTTGCAGCAGGCGCCCTGGATCGTCTTCGGCCCGGGGGTGGCCATCTTCGTCACCGTGATGGGCTTCAACTTCGTGGGCGATGCCCTGCGCGACGCTCTGGATCCCCGCCTGAGCCGTCGCTTCGCCGATAAGCAATAGGGCTGCTCACCAATCTCCAGGCACTCCACCCGAACCTGCTTTCACAGTTCCAGCGCAATGCCTTGCTTGCAGGTACCCAGGCCGTGCCGGAACACTTTGGCCGCTGCCGCCGCCATGTTGATGGCCGTGAGGGTGCTGGACGAGTGCGGAGTTCACCTTGAAGGCCGCATCTGGATCTCCCTGGTGCCCAACGAGGAAACGGGCGGGAACCTGGGGACCGGTTACCTCTTCGAGCGAGGCTACCTGACTGGCGGAGGCATAGGCATGCTCATGCCCTAGCCGACCAGCGGCGTGGTCTGGAACGCCAACCGCTCTGCCCTTTCTCTGAAGGTTAGGACGTATGGCCGCTTTGTGCACGTGGGTGAGGAGTACAGGGGCAGTAACGCCTTCCTGGCCATGGTGGAGGCGGTGAAGGCCCTGAGCGACCTGCGCGCTGTGGTGTCCGGGAGGCGCACCCGTCTCCCCATTGAGCCAGAAGAGGCCCGAAGCTCAATCCTGCTGCTGGGCAGGCACTGCGGCGGGGGGTAAACTTCAACGCCGTTCCGGACAAATGCTTCTTCACCATCGATCGGCGCGGCAACCCTGAGGAGGGGACTGAAGAAGCCAAGGCAGAGCTACTGCGGGCTCTTGAGGGCATCAGGTCGAGAGGGATCGATCTCGACTGGGAGGTGCTCCAGGGGGGCGATACGGCGCATACCTCCACGGACTGCGAACTGGCCGGCGCCCTGAACGCAGCCTGCCTGGCGGTGCGGGGAAGGGCTCGGAAGTATGTCATGTGCCCGGCGCTCACCGAACTCCGCTTTTTCGCCCGGGCTGGAATACCCACGTTCATATTCGGCCCAGGGCTGCTGGAAGTCAGCCACGGGCCGGACGAGTACGTCCCGCTGGAGAATCTCCAGCAGGCGTGCTCGATTTACGCTTTGACTGCCAGCGCTATGCTGGCGTAAACCGGAGCGAGACACTGAGACCGGAGGCGACATCCCTGGGCCGCCGCACGTTCTGCCAGCCAGCGCGCCAGGTTGACCGCTAACCTTACTTGCTTTTCGACGACCTCCCCATCCTCGACCCTGGGATCGAGTAGCACGAGGGCGTGGGATCCAGCCTGTCCCGCCGGGCGTCCCAGGCGTCCAGCGTCTGCGGGAGTTCCACTTGACCCGGCAGTTTGCCGGTTGTTCCGTTCCCGCCGACGTTTCCCTTCCCCGGGGTTGCGTTCCCTGGCTCGGCTGTCCCGATGGTCCCGCGTTCCTGCACGGTGGCCGCTCTCAGGCGCCCTGAGTCTCCAACTATCGGGTGAATTCCAGCCGTCAATCCGATCCTGCACGGCTCTGCACCGCCACTATTTCATCGACGCCGCGCCTTCCGCCCCTGCGGTGGCAAAGCTGGGCGGGTGAGGGTTGATCGACTTGATTGCGGTCGGCGGATATTATACGCTGGTCTCCATGGTGCTGAATTCGACCAAGATCCCGCTCCTCCCGGGCGGGAAATCTCCACAGCAGCGGGAGGGGCAGGAAAAGCAAGGGCCAGGAATCACACTGTGAAAGGAGAACAAAATGGAGATGATCTATCTGCAGCCGGCGAATGTCCCCAAGCCCGCAGGGGATTATTCACAGGGAGTGAAGGTGAAGGGGGGCGCCTTGGTCGTCATCTCCGGGCAGGTGGCCTGGGATGCCCAGGGAAATCTGGTGGGGAAGGGAGACATCAGGGCCCAGACCCGGCAGGTTTTCGAGAACCTGAGAAATATGCTGGCGAGCAGCGGAGCATCCTTCAAGGATGTGGTCAAGCTGGGCATCTTCTTGAAGAACCTGGAGGATTTCCCGGCTTTCAGGGAGGTACGGACCCAGTACCTCACGCCGCCTTTTCCTCCTACCACCCTTTTGGTGGTGAAGAGCTTGGCCCGGGAAGAATGGCTTCTGGAGGTGGAAGCCATGGCCGTCGTGGACTGAATGGATGAAATCACCAGAACTCTTTCCCCAAGATCGAGCCGAAGATTCGCGTGCGTGCTGCGTGAGGGACCACCCGGACAGCCCGGCAGGAAGTCCCGAACCCAATATGGTGCGCGAGAGCGTGGGGTCAGCCCCAATCCGAAATCCCCAACCGCCAAGGACACCCAGCGCGCACGCGTCTGCCGTCTGGCCCCGGCACACCCCCGCGCAGGCCCCGAGGGGGGCAGCGCTCCGAGCCCGGGGATGGAGCAAGGAGACAGAGGGTGCCATGTCCCCCACGCCAGGGTGGGGTCGGTATTGCCAAGTATGCATTCGTGGACTACAATCCATACCGATGTCGCAACCCAGGAGGTGTCCATGAAAGCTGTGGTGGCTGAACGAGGGCAGGTCACTATCCCGAAGCGGCTGCGGGAGAGGCTGGGCATACGTCCCGGAACCGTGCTTGAGTTCCGTGAAGAGGCCGACAGGCTCGTCGCCGAGAAGGCGGAGACGGCGGGCGCCTTGGACCGCTGGTACGGCCGCTTCGGCCGCCAGCGGCGGACGGACGACATCATCCGGGCGCTGCGGGGCGAGCCGTGATTACGGCCGTCGATTCGCGCATCATCATCGACGTCCTCGAGCCCGATCCGGACCATGGTCCCAGTTCCCGGGAGGCGCTCCGACGCTGCCTGCGCGAAGGATCCATGGTTGCCTGTGATGTCGTGTGGGCCGAGGTGGCGACCGCCTTCGGTCACGCCCAGGCCCGCGCCGTCGAGGCGCTCCGCGAGATCGGGATCGCCTACTCAGCCATGAGCGAGGAGGCGGCGCTCCGCGCCGCGGAGTGCTGGTACCGGTTCAGGAAACGGTCCGACGGGAAGGAGCGCATCGTGGCCGACTTCCTGGTGGGCGGCCACGCCCTCGTCCAAGCGGACAGGTTGCTGACGCGGGACCGGGGCTTCTATCGGGACTACTTCAAGCCACTCAAGCTGGTCGTGCCCTGAGTTGGACGGTCCTCCGATCCGCCCGCGCGGAATACTACCCGGATCTTCCCGCAA
>CAZXXV010000150.1:2481-8918 GCA_964644725.1 uncultured bacterium | reverse complement strand
GAAGGGCCCGCTACCGAGCACTCGCTCGTCAAATGCCCACCCCTCGCGACCGCGCCGGAGTCTATTCAGGGACTCCCATCCGCCCGCGCTTCGGCGGAGTCCGCCCCCCTGGAGTTCGGGCCGACGCCCCTGGCGGGCACCCTCGGCCACGAACGCGCGGTAGCGACGCCGTGCTTGCCACGAGGTCGCGGCAAATTGGCCCAAGACCTCGTCCACCGCCTGCCAGGATCGTGGCACCCGACCGAGCAGTGCACTGTGCCCACACCAGGGGTACCGGTCCAGTGCGGCCAAATTGGGTACCAGTCCTGCGCGCAGCGGATTGAGGTGGATATAGCGGGTTAGTTCAAGCAGGTAGGCCTCCTCCTCAACCACAATGGACTTGAAGCGATTCTCAAAGAGGTGCCCGTGCCGTTTGTGGCGGCGATTGAAAGCCCCGGCATATCCGGTGAGCACTCGACGCATCACGCTGGACAATGGCCGCAGCCCAGTGCGCAGGAGGAGATGAAGATGGTTTGGCAGGAGGGCCCAGGCGATAATTTGGAGCCTTGAGGCTGCAGCTTGTGAAGCAAGCCGTCGGAGAAAGTCCTCCCGGTCTGGGTCGGTGGGAAACACCAAGACCCCACCAATCCCGCGGGCCATGACATGGTGCAGGACACCCGGCGCATCGAGACGGGGACCACGAGGCATGTGTGGACAATACTCAACGCCCCAAAATCCGTCAAGACAATAAGTCTGATAAGTCTGCTACGTCCCCTTTTCCGTCCCCCCTTTCCGTCCCATCTCGGGCGCGACCCGCCAGGGGAGCTCGAAGGGGGCGGACAGAGCGAGCACAGCGCCTACGACGCACCCAGGTTGACACGAGGAATCTGTCTTGGGGGCGCACGGCGGCTGGGTCCAGTCTTTCAGGGCGTCGTCTGAAACAGGCATCATAAGTACCCTCCGTCCCCTTTCCGTCCGCTTTCCTGTGACGTCCCCTTTTCTGTACCGCGTGTTCCCCAGGTTCCGCGTGGGCATGGCATCGTAGGTCCGCGGGTTGTGGGGAGCGGGAGGCGGCGCTTTCCCTCCCGTCGCGTCGGTACTGGATGGCTTGTAACCGACCGTCAACCCCACCGCGCCGACCACGGTGGCCTTCACGAATTCCCGCCGGGTCGAGCCTCGATCCTCTCCTGACTCCGCGAGGTGTTCACCAGACATGGTGAATCCTCTTTTTCGGGCGATCGGGGCCCGTCATCTCCCAAGCGGAGAAGGACAATTATGACTTCCTGGGGCAACACCGCTACACCGGAGCCTGCCGAGGGTGTCAAGGTTGGAAATCGTCCGTCCGGATTGTCACCGATCTCCTGAATTCGGTCCGCACGCGAGGCGTTATGCCGTGAGGCGTGGAGGGGGAAAGGTTACTTCACCCCGCCGGCGGCAAGGCCGGTGACGATCTGGCGCTGGATGAAGATGGTGAGGATCAGGACGGGAAGGGTCACGACCAGGGCCGCAGCGGCGAGCGGGCCCCAGGCGATCTGCTCGAAGGTGAGGACGTTGTAGATCGCGACGGGCAGCGTCCGGGTCTCCCGTCCGGCCAGGACTGCCCCGAAGATGAAGTTGTTCCACGAATAGATGAAGGCCAGGATCCCCGCCACCACGATCCCCGAGCGGGAGAGGGGCACGGCCACGTGCAGGAAGGCCCGCCAGATGTCGCAGCCGTCGATCAGAGCGGCCTCCTCCAGTTCGGGATGCTGGCTCTCGAAGAAGCCCATCATGACCCAGATCACAATGGGCACCGTGATGACGAGGTGGGTGATGACCAGGGACCACAGCGTGCCCGTGAGCCCGACGACCCGGAACAGGATGAACAGGGGGATGAGGTAGCTGAGCCCGGGCGTCATCCTCGAGATCAGGAGGACCATGGCGAGGCCCGAGGCTCGCGCCTTGGCGATCCCGTAGCCCGCCGGCACCCCCACCACCAGTGCGGCGAGGGTGGACACCCCGGAGACGATGATGCTGTTGAGGGTGTACTGCCCGAACGGGCTCTTCTCGAAGACCTCGACAAAGTTCGCCAGCGTGGGCGCCCGGGGGATGAACACCGGCGGATAGGCCGTGTTCTCGACCTCGGTCTTCAGCGACAGGGACAGCATCCAGAGGAAGACCAGGATGGCGGGCGAGACCACCACGACGATGGAGGCCCAGAGGGCTGCCTGCCGGAGGACGCGGCGGACCGACCCCCAGAGGCGTGCGGACGGATGTGGGCGGGACGAGGCGGTGCCGGTCATGTCCACAGGGTTTTCTGGCGCACGTGCAGCAGGAGCAGCGAGCACACGACGATCAGCGCGAAGAACACCACGACCACCGCCGAGGCGTGGCCCATCTTGTAGAACGCGAACGCTTGCAGGTAGAGGTAGATGTTGATCGTCTCCGAGGCGGTCCCGGGCCCGCCCTGGGTGATCACGAAGATGGTGTCGAAGGTCTTCAGGGCGTCGATGGTGCGAATGATCACCGCCACCATCAGGAACGGCAGCACCAGCGGGAAGGTGATGGCGCGGAACATCTGCCACGAATTGGCCCCGTCGATCCGGGCCGATTCGAAGGGCTCCGTGGGCAGGGCGGACAGCCCGCCCAGCACGATCAGCATGATCAGGGGCGTCCAGTGCCAGACGTCCACGAGCACGAGCGAGGGGATGACGGTCTCGGGCGCGTAGACCCACAGCGACGGCGGCAGGCCCACCAGGCTCAGCAGGTAGTTCAGGACCCCCATCTGGGGGTGGAACATCATGGTCCAGACCAGGGCCACCGCCACGGGGGTTGCCATCATCGGTAGGATGAAGATGCCGCGGAGGAACCCCCGCAGCGGGAACCGCTGGTGAAACACGAGCGCCGAGAGCGTCCCGAGCAACACTGGCACCACGACGGCCAGCGCCGTGTAGTAGATCGTCCGGCCAATCGCCCCCAGGAACCGTTCGTCCCGGGCGAGTCCGGTGTAGTTCTGGAGACCGACGAACGACTGGGACTGGCCGATCTGCCAGTCGTTCAGGCTCATCCACAGGGTGAAGAGCCAGGGGAAGACGATGACCGCCAGGACGACGGTCAGCGCCGGCAGGATGAACCGGATGTACTTTCCCCGGCGGGCATAGGCCCGGGATCGATGTGCTCGCCGCATGGCCGGCAGGGTTTCAGCCTTTCTCGCTCTTCTCCAGGATGGGGCGGAACTGTGCCGTCGCCTTCTTGAGCTCGGCGGCAGGATCGGCCCCGGCGATCATGTTGGTCAGGGCGACGCCGAAGACGTCACGAAACTCTGTCACCGGGATGATCACTGGCAGCATGGGACGACCGATCTTGCCGCACTCGACCACAGCCTCGGCCCATTCCTTTGGCATCTTGAGGTTGGCCATACCCCGGGGGTCCCGATAGGCCGAGTCCCGGCAGGGCGCGCCAGCTCCCGTTTCCAGGAGGCGGACCTGGTTGAGCTTGTTCGTGGCCCACTGGCAATAGAAGTACGCGGCCCCCTTCTTCCTGGTGAAGGCCGAGACGCCGATGCCCGTCCCGGACATCGCGGAGTGCTGTCGCTTGGGGCCGGCCGGTGTCATGCCGTACCCCACCTTGCCGACGACCCTGGACTTCGTCCGGTCCTCCAGGGGCGCCGCGAAGCCGATGCCGTCGTACCACATGGCCGCGTTGCCCTGCATGAAGAGGGTCTGGCACTCGTTCCAGTTGAACCCGCTCACGCCGGGAGGGGCATACTCCTTCATCAGCTTCTTGTACAGCTCGGCCGCGGCGATCGCCTCCGGCCCGTCGGTGTGCAGCTGGCCCTTGTCGTCGACCGTATCCACGTCCCACCCGAGCAGGAGCCCGGTCCAGACCGGGGTGTTGGCGTTCTTCAGACCACGGGCCACGAAGCCGTACACCCGGTTGGCCGGGTCGTGAAGCCGTCGGGCCGCCTCGACCATCTCATCCACCGTCTTGGGGAACGGAACCCCCTTGGCCTGGAACAGTTCCTTGTTCCAGAACAGGATCCAGTAATCGATGTTGAGCGGGAGTGTGTCGATCCGGCCCTCCATCTGGGCCGCATAGGCGATGGACGCCTGGGAGAAGTCGTTCCAGTCGTAATCGGGCGCCGTCATGGTGGGATCCTTCAGGTACCCCCGCAGGTCCTCCAGCCACTTGGCTTTGCCGAACAGGCGCTTCTGCACATGCCAGGCGACGAAGGTCACGTTAAACGAAGTACGGCCGGACGCGAACTCGATAACCTGCTTCTGGCGGTGCTGCTGCTCGGGGATCTGCTCGGAGCCGACCTTGATCCCGGTCAGCTCCTCGAACTCTTTCTCGTACTTCTGCAGGATGTCCGACCGGTTGTTCTTGACCAGCGAGACCTCGATCTTCTCCCCTTTGAACCGTTTCCAGTCGAAGGCCCCCGACTGCGCCTGCGCCCGCTCCGGCCCCAAGGCGTCCAGGGACCCCAACGCCGCCAGCCCGGCCGCGCCTGCACCGAGCCTGAGCAGTTCCCGCCGCGAGAACAGATCCGGTCTGTTCCGCGCATCCTTCCTCATGGCCGACCCCCTTTCCTCTCTCCTCCCGACCGTCTGGACAACGTAGTATGGCCCTCAACGAGTTGGCAAGCGCCTGAGGCCGTGCGAGGATACGCTACGACCGCCCCACAGTCCCGCCGGCCAGCGCCTGCCGGCAGTCCTGCAGGTACTGGCGGGCGCCCGCCGTGAAGAGCCGGTTGGTGCCGGTGAGCAGCCAGTTGACCCCTCGAGTATGCCAGTGCGCGGCCTGCTTCCCGTCGAGAGCGATAGTCCCCGCCTGCTTCCCGGCGGCGAGGATCTTGGGGACGAGCCCTTCGATGGTGGACACGACTGTAGGGTGCGTCATCTGGCCGGGCACACTCAGAACCGCGGAGAGGTCGCCCGGGCCGAGGAAGATGACATCCACCTCGGGCGTGGCGATGATGGCGTCCTGGTGGTCGAGGCCCTCCAGCGTCTCGATCTGCAGGGCGATGAAGGTCTCCTCGTTCGCCTCCCGGACGTAGTCGGGAATCGGCTGGATCCCGTAGCGGCTCCCCCGCCCGCCGAATAGGCCGCGCTTGCCCACCGGGGGATACTTCACCGCATCCACGACGGCACGGGCCTGGGCCCCCTCGTTCACGAAGGGGATCATCACCCCCGCCGCCCCGCCGTCCAGATAGCGCTGGATGTGCTGCTGGATGTTCATCCCGATCCGCACGATCGGCGTGATGTCCGACAGCTCGGCGGCCCGAATCATGTGCTCCGCCGTCTCGTAATCCATGATGCCGTGCTCGCAGTCAATGACCACGAAGTCCATCCCCAGCCACCCCAGGGTCTCGACCATGGCCGGGGAGGGGAACCCGACGAGAGCCCCGATGGTAGGCTGGCCTGCCTTCAGTTTTCGCTTGAGGCTATTCGTGCGCATGCGGCCGCTCCTTTCTTTGGAAGAGGCAGAGAGTTGTGGACCCTTTCGAAGTCATGGGTCGTTCTGGCCGGAGAGCATATCACAGACGCGCGACCTGAGGGACACGGTGTTTCGCCGGGGCGATCGCTTCCTGTCGCGGCCGGGCTGGGGCCGGGTCGCGGGGCGGGCATGATGGGGGAGGCGCGAGAGTCAGGCGCGCTGCGGGGGCGCGCATCAGGCGCGAAGTGGGAGACGCAGGGTGAAGGTGCTGCCGGCGCCGGGGGGGCTCTGGACTTCGATCGTGCCGCCGTGGGCTTCGGAGATGGTCTTGGCGATGCAGAGGCCCAGGCCCGCACCCCCCGTCTCGCGCGAGCGGGCCGGGTCCACGCGATAGAACCGCTCGAAGATCCGGGGAAGCGCCTCGGGCGGAATCCCAACGCCGGTATCTCGCACCTCGATTTCCGCCCATTCGGCGGCAGAGTCGATTGGTCGAGAGGTCAATTGGTCAACTGGTTTCGCCGAATCGACCATTCGCCGATTCGACCATTCGACTCGGCGCAGCGAGAGCGCGACGCGCCCGCCGGGCGGCGTGTACTTCACCCCGTTGTCCACGAGGTTCCTGAGCAATTGCTTGAGGCGCTGTCCGTCGCCCTGGACGATGAGAGGTTCAAGGCCCTGGATCTTCACCTGCACCTGCTTTTCGCGACCCAGGATGCCGCCCTCCTTGGCCACCTCTTCCACTAGGCGATCCAGCTCGACCGGCGCCATGTCCCATCGTAGAGCGCCGGCATCCGCCCGCGACAACAGCAGGAGGTCATCCACCAGGCGGGCCATGGACTCGACCTCTTCCAGGATGCTGCCGAGGACCCGCTGGTACTCCACAGGATCTCGCGGGCTTCTCAGGGCGACCTCGATCTCCCCCCTGAGAACCGTGAGCGGCGTCTTCAGCTCGTGCGACGCATCCGCGGAGAAGCGGCGCACCTGGGCGAAGGCTGCCTCCAGGCGGGCCAGCATCTCGTTGAGGGTGCGGGCCAGCCGGCCCA
>CAZXXV010000150.1:0-2381 GCA_964644725.1 uncultured bacterium | reverse complement strand
GCCTTCGGGCTGATGTGGAGCGGCTCGCCCCCCAATCGGGGCCAGCGCGGATCCAGGCGACCGTGGGGGTCCAGGAACTGATAGAACCTGTCCGTGAATCCCGGCCCGAAGAAGCGGCGCAGCACCTCATCCAGGTCCGGAGGGAGCAAGTCCGCGCGCGGCCGGTCGGCCGCCCGGACCACGGTCTTGGCGACCCCCTCCAGCGTCGCATCCACGTCCTGCCAGAGCCCGCGCATCAGCAGGCCGTAGGACGCGCCGCCCAAGAGGACGAGCGTGGCCGCCAGGATCCCCGTGTACCACAGGGTCAGCCGCGCACGAATGGACAAGCGTTTCATGGGCGATCAGATCTCACCAAAGCCAATGAAAAACTGACAACCGACAACTGACATTTCAGAACCGGAAAGCAACCCGAGGCCCGCAGTCGATTTGCCGAGGTGGATCGAATATCGTGGCCGGCTGTCGGTTGTCGGTTTGATATTTCTCATTCTGCCGTTTACTCAACCTTCAGCACGTAGCCCACGCCGCGCACCGTGTGAATGAGCTTCGGCTCCCGCCCTGCGTCGATCTTCTTTCGCAGGTAGTTCACGTACACGTCAATCACGTTGGTCCCGGCGTCAAAGGAGTAGTCCCACACGTGCTCGGCGATCATGGTCCGGGTGAGGACCCGTCCAGGATTCCGCAGGAAGTACTCCAGGAGGGCGAACTCGCGATTGGTCAGCGGGATGGCCTCTCCCCCCCGCTTCGCAGTCCGCGTGGCCGGATCCAGGGTGAGATCGGCGACCTGCAGCACCGGGGCCTGCGCGGCCCTCCCCCGGCGCAGCAGGGCGCGCACACGCGCCAGGAGTTCGGCGAAGGCAAACGGCTTGGTGAGGTAGTCGTCCGCCCCGGCGTCCAGCCCCTGGACCTTGTCCTCTACCGCCTCCCGGGCGGTGAGGAGGAGGACCGGCGTGGGCACCTTCGCCTGGCGAAGTTCCCGGACGACCTGGAATCCCGGTTTCCCCGGCAGCATCACATCCAGGACGATGACATCGTGGAGGCGGTCCAGCCCCATGAGGAGGCCCGTGTCGCCGTCGTGGGCCACGTCTACGGCGTAGCCTTCCTCCGTAAGCCCCTTGCGAATGAAGCTGGCGACCTTGCGATCGTCCTCAACCAGGAGAATCCGCATAGCAGATATCGACCTATCCGCAGATTACGCAGATTTCACAGATTTCTCTCCGGGCTCTCGCCTCGCCGCTCTCGGCTCTCGCGTGAGGATGCCAGGGAAAACGAAGCGGGGCAAGAGGAAACTGAGAGGGGGGCATCGCGTCCCGGTCGGCCCCGCCTTGACGATTCATCCCTTCCCACAATCCACACCTGGGGGTGATCGGTCCTGCAGGAGCTTCGCGGAAGTCCGTTCAGACCGGCGCCCATTCAGACTTGACACCGGCAACCGTGGTGGTAGGGTTACTGGGCGGTCAGGGACAGCCTGCAGAGGATCGGTGGAAGGCCGGAGTGGCGCATCGCCTTCCCCCTCCCTGGCCCGAGGCGGCCCCAGAAGTACAGGTCGGTCAACGCCACGCCTTGGCCTGGAGGAACGGCTATGGGGCTGAGCTTCGAGTGGGACGAAAGCAAGGCCATCAATTGCCGCAAGGCAACACCGATGGAGCGAAGGCGCTATGAAGAAGGCATCAGGTAAGGTCATTCGCAAGCACGAGATGCGTCCCGAGTATGATTTCTCGGGTGGAGTGCGGGGCAAGCACTATCAGGCCATGCGGGCTGGATACCGGATCAGGATTCGGCGTACAGATGGGTCCGTTGTCGTCAAGGAAGTCATGCCGAGGGAAGACGCGGTCATCCTGGAACCAGATGTCCAAGCCTATTTTCCGGACTCGAAATCCGTAAACACCGCCCTCCGATCTCTCATCAGGCTCATCCCGGCAAGGCGCGCCAGCGCCAGGAGCGCGCACCGCGCTCACGGAAGGCGTCCTGTTGCCCATAGTCCCCGTGCCAAGTCGGTGGGCGAGTAACCGCGGGCGCCAGCAGCCTTCTGCGGTCGGCAGAGACATGGAGTTGCCCCATACGCACCAAACCGGATACGCTTCGACGGATTCGTCTACCCTCTCTGCATAATGTACTCACCCGCCGCGGCGGGCCTCACCCCGACACTGACGGAGCCCCAAGGGGGGACGTAGGTTCTAAAGCGCATTACGCGATCTCCTGAACGGTGGGCGTTCTCCTGAAATCACCCACCGAGTCACCGGCGAGGTCGGCACCCCTCAGGATTGGGTCCCCTCTACCCCGGAAGACATGCCACCATTCGGCCCCGGGAGCAACCGCCGCCCTTCCCTCCGGCTTGCGCCCGCAGCGGGGGCGGCTGTCCGGGCGGAGGAGGGGGACAGCGG
>CAZXXV010000149.1:0-8918 GCA_964644725.1 uncultured bacterium | reverse complement strand
GCAGATTGAGTTGCCAGGGCGCAACTGCCTTCCTTGCTCCTTCAGTCATCCTCAATCTGCAATCCGCGATCTTCAATCTGAAATCCCTGCGCGACAGCGCAGGCGGTTTTGACTGGGCTCCTCCGCTATGCTAGAGTCGCGACTTGGCGAGATGTTGCGGGGTGCGTCCGAGACACATTCGGGGCGGGCCGGACGCGAGGATGCGAGAGCTCGCGATAGCCGCGATCTGCGCAGGCGTGCTCGTGGCCTGTGGGGGATTAGAGCCCCACAGGCACACGCACCAGGATTTCCGGCGCCTGGAGGTGGACTTCGGTCAGGCCTGGGAGGCGACGGTCCGGACCCTGATCGAGCGGGGATTCGACATCCGGACGATCGATCGCAACGCCGGGACCATCGAGACCGGATGGCTGACCATCAATCCTGACTATGCCGCGACGATCTTCGTGACCGAGCAAGAGGACCGGTACTCGACGTGCGGCAGGCCGGCTCTGGGCCAGGCCTTCCGCGCCAAGCAAGCCCGGCTGGTAATGACCCTCTCTCCGACGCGACGCGGCGAGACCGGCCTACGCGCTGTGGCCCACTTCCGCACCCAGCGATATTCGGATGCGCCCTTGTGGGCCAACCGGCCGCTGGGGGACGCGGAGTGCAGCTCCCGGGGCCGCCTGGAGGAGGAGATCAAGGTGCAGATCCAGATCCGGGCGCTCTCGGACCAGTTCGAGCGACTTCGCCGGGGAGCGCCCTGAACGCTGAACGCAGAAGGCACAAGGCAGAAGGCAGAAAGCAGAGAGCCGATTGGCCATTTCAGATTGCAGATTTCAAATTGTAGATTGAAGATCAAGACGGTTAAACGCTGATGTCGTGATGCTCCTTTGTCCCTTGGTCCCTTGATCCCTTTGTCACTCGTGGATGAGAGGGACGGGGGCAGCGGGCAGGGGGCGGAGAAGCCGAGAGGCGGACGGCGTAATGGCGGACAGGTACAAACCCTTAGATCCCCGGGGGGTGAGGACGTATCCGCTCTCCGCGCGGCCGAGCAAGGTATCCATGGCGGATGCGGCGCGGGCCTGGCAGGCGGGCGGGACGCTCCGGAAGTACCTCGATTCGCTGCCGAACCACCTGGCGGTGCAGAGCCTTCGAAAGGTGGTAGCGGCGGTCCTCGAAGCGCGGCGGCGCGGGAAGCCAGTGATCCTCGGGATGGGAGCTCACGTCATCAAGGTGGGGCTCTCACCCATTCTGGTGGATCTGCTGGAGCGGCGGCTCGTAACAGCCATGGCCACGAACGGGGCCTGCGCCGTGCATGACTTCGAACTGGCCTACGCCGGGTTTACCTCGGAAGAGGTGGAGACCCAGCTGGCGGAGGGCGAGTTCGGC
The DNA here is from genome assembly GCA_964644725.1 of uncultured bacterium. Classification (GTDB taxonomy): domain Bacteria; phylum Methylomirabilota; class Methylomirabilia; order Methylomirabilales; family 2-02-FULL-66-22; genus 2-02-FULL-66-22. The sequence goes on along the minus strand of CAZXXV010000149.1, from coordinate 7,550 downwards.
ATGGCCGAGGAGACCGGCCGGGTCATCAACGAGGCGGTGGCGGACGGGGTGCGACGCGGGCTGGGCTTCGGCCGGGCCCTGGGCGAGTGGATGATCGCGGCCAAGCCACCCTACGTAGGCCAGAGCCTCTTCGCGGGCTGCGCGCGGCTGGACCTCCCCTGTACGGTCCACGTGGCCCTGGGAACCGACATCGTTCACATGCACCCGAGCTGCGACGGTGCGGTGGTGGGCGAGGCGACGCTGCGGGACTTCCGCCTCCTGGCGGCCGTGGTCGCGGATCTGAACGATGGCGGCGTCTACCTTAACGTTGGCTCGGCGGTGCTCATGCCCGAGGTGTTCCTGAAGGCGCTGACGCTGGCGCGGAACCTCGGCCACCGGGTCCGCGACTTCGTGACGGTGAACCTGGACTTCATCCAACACTACCGGCCCACGCAGAACGTGGTCCGCCGCCCGGTGGCCCAGGGGGGGGAGGGGTACGCCCTGACCGGTCACCACGAGCTCCTGGTGCCGCTCCTGGCAGCCGCGCTGATCGAAGGGCTTGAAGAGCCGGGAGCCGCGAACCGTGAAGCGTGAGGCGTGACGGCGGGCGGGAGAAGCGAGAGCCGAGAGCCGGGAACGTAAAACGTGAAACGTGAACCCTGACCAGAGAACGGCCTTTCACGTTTTACGATTCACGTTTCACGCATTGCGCACGACCGCCGATGAGAGCAAACGAGAAGATTCTGCGTGCTGCAAGAAAGGTCAAGTCTTTGCGTGCGGCGGTTCGGGCCGTCCGCAGGGCTCAGGCGGTCGGCCGGCGGGTGGTTTTCACCAATGGATGCTTCGACCTGCTTCACCGGGGACATACGCGTTACCTGGAGCAGGCGCGCGCCCTGGGCGATCTCTTGGTAGTGGCGGTGAACAGCGACGCGTCGGTCCGGCAGTTGAAAGGGGCGGGTCGCCCGCTGATCCCCGCCGCAGAGCGCGCGGAGGTGCTGGCCTCTCTGGCGGCCGTGGATCTGGTCCTCATCTTCGACGACTTGGACCCGGGTCGGGTCATCCGGGCGGTCCGGCCAGATGTCCTGGTGAAGGGAGGCGACTGGCCCGTGGACCAGATCGTCGGCGCTGACTTCGTCCGAAGCATCGGCGGAAAGGTGCGGAGCCTCCCGTACCTGAAGGGCGCCTCCACCTCGGAGCTGATCCGCCGCGTGACTTCCGCGTTCAGCCATCAGCCGGGTACCCGCCGCGGGCGGGTGGCCATCAGCTTTCAGCTTCAGAAGGAACCCCGCAAGCCTTCGGAGCACTGAAGTACACCCGGCGCTTCCGCTCTTCCCGCGCCTGACAGCTGAACGCTGACCGCTCGTCTTCGGAGCATGTTGCCGCAATTCCTCTGGCGCGAATCCAGGCTGGCGGATCTCTTTGAGGATCTCGTCGCGCCCGGCGAGGTTCGCCTCCAGGGTCTGCACGGCGCCTCGCGTGCGCTGGCCCTGGCGGCGTGCCACGTGGGGACCGGCCGGACATTCCTGGTCCTGTGCCGGACCGAGGAGGTGGCGGCGGCGCTGGCGGCCGACCTGGAGTTCTTCCTGGGCAGCCCCGTGGCCCTCCTTCCGGAGCGCGAGGCCGACCTCGAGGCGCGGGCCGGGCGCGTCCAGGCCCTGCATCGGCTCGCGTCGGGACAGGCCACCATGCTGGTGGCGTCGGTGGCCGCGGCCCTCCCCCGGACGATCGGGCCGACGGCGCTGGAGGCAGGGGCGCTCTCGCTCTATCCCCACCGGATCGTTCCCCGCGATGACCTGCTCCGCGCCCTGGTGGAGGCGGGCTACCGTGGTGTCGGCCAGGTGACGGATTCGGGGGAGTTCGCGGTCCGGGGCGGCATCCTGGACTGCTTTCCGCCCCAAGCCTCCCATCCGGTGCGGATCGAGTTCTTTGGGGATGAGGTCACCTCCCTCCGTCGGTTCGATCCCGAGACGCAACGATCCCTGGGGTCGGAATCGGTCGTGACGATCCTGCCGCTGGCCGAGGTTCCGATGACCGATGCGGCGGTGGCCTCTGCGGAGAGGCGCCTGCGGGAGGCGGCCCGATGGCAGGCGGTGCCCGTCCCTCCGGCTCTGCTGGAGGCCCTGGAGCACCGCCGGCCCATTCCGGAGTGGGACGCCTTCCTGCCCTACTTCCTGCCTGAGGTCACCACGCTCCTCGCCTACCTCCCTCCCGAGGGCCTGATCGTGTGGGACGAGCCGCCGGCCCTGGCGGAGCGTGCCGCGTCCATCCTCGAGGAGGCGACGGCCGAGGCCAGCCGCGAGCCGGACCTGGCCCCGTTGTTCCCGCCACTTCCAGAGCGCTGGGCCTCCTGGGCGGAATTCCGCGAGGCGGCGCGGGCGTGGCCGGCGATTGCCCTTGAGCCGTTCGCCCCGGTGCCGCTCGCGGCGCCAGGCGTGCAGCCGGGGAATGCCCTTGCCCTGGATATCCCGGCCACGAGCGTCGACAGCTACCAGGGGCGCATCGCAGGGTTTCTGGAGGACCTCTCGGCGTGGCGTCGCCGGGGCGACCGGATCACCCTGGTGGCACGGAGCGAGGCCCAGGCGAGGCGCGTGCAGGAGATCCTGCGGGATCACGACCTGGGAGCGCGCCTGGGCCGGGAGGTCCCCGAGCCGGGCGGGATTGCCCTCTGGACCGGGAGCCTCAGCGCCGGTTTCCGCATCGCGCCGCTTGCTCTCACAGTGATCACGGAAACGGAGATCTTTGGTGCCCGGGTGCTCCCGCGCCGGCGGGCGCGACCGAAGGAAGCGCTCCCATTCACCTCCTTCGCCGACCTGAAGGAAGGCGACTACGTCGTCCACGTGGACCACGGCATCGCCCAGTACCTGGGCCTGCAGCAGCTCACGGTGGGGGGGCAGGAGGGGGACTTCCTCCACCTGAGATATGCCGGCACCGACAAGCTGTACGTCCCCGTCTCCAAGCTGCATTTGGTTCAGCGATACGTGGGGGGAGACTCCGCCGGGGGCGCCCCAGCGCTGGACCGCCTGGGCGGCACCTCGTGGGCAAAGGCCAAGGAGCGGGTGCGGGCCAGCGTCCGGGAGATGGCCGGGGAGCTGCTCAAGCTGTACGCGGCGCGCCAGGTCTTGCCCGGCCACGCCTTCGCCCCCGACAGCCCCTGGCAGAAGGAGTTCGAGGCGGCCTTCCCTTACGAGGAGACACCCGACCAGCTCCAGGCCATCCGGGACGTGAAGCGGGACATGGAGGCGCCGCGGCCCATGGACCGCCTGGTGTGTGGCGATGTGGGCTACGGCAAGACCGAGGTGGCGCTGCGCGCGGCCTTCAAGGCCGTCATGGATGGCAAGCAGGTCGCGGTCCTGGTTCCCACCACGGTCCTGGCCCTGCAGCACTACCAGACCTTCAGCGCCCGCTTTGCCAACTTTCCCGTGCGCGTGGAAATGCTGTCGCGCTTCCGGCCGGCACCCGAACAGAAGCAGGTGCTCCAGGGTCTCAACGACGGCAGCGTGGACATCGTGATCGGGACCCACCGGCTGCTCCAGAAGGATGTCCGGTTCCACGCGCTGGGCCTCTTGGTGGTGGACGAGGAGCAGCGCTTCGGCGTGGTCGCCAAGGAGGCGCTGAAACAGTTGCGGCGCGAGGTGGATGTCATCACCCTCACCGCCACGCCCATCCCCCGGACGCTCCACATGGCCATGCTGGGGGTGCGGGACGTCAGCACCATTGAGACCCCGCCGGAGGAGCGCCTGGCCATCCGCACCTACGTGACGCCGCACGACCGCCAAGTCATCACCGAGGCGATCCAGGGCGAGCTCGCCCGGGGCGGGCAGGTCTTCTTCGTGCACAACCGCGTGGAGAGCATCCACGCCGTGGCGCGGGAGCTCCGGCGCCTGGTACCCGAGGCGCGCCTGGCCGTGGCCCACGGGCAGCAGAACGAGGCGACCCTGGAGCGGATCATGGTGGACTTCTACCTGAGGAAGGTGGACGTCCTCCTCTGCACCACGATCATCGAGTCCGGCCTGGACGTGCCCTCGGCCAACACCATCATCATCGACCGGGCGGACACGCTGGGCCTGGCGCAACTGTACCAGCTTCGCGGCCGGGTGGGCCGGGATAAGTACCGGGCCTATGCCTACCTCCTGGTTCCGGCCGAGGGCGGGATGACCGAGGTAGCACGCCGGCGCCTGCAAGTCATCGCCGAGCTGACCGAGCTGGGTTCCGGCTTCAAGATCGCGTCCCGGGACCTGGAGATCCGGGGGGCGGGGAACCTCCTGGGGGAGGAGCAGTCGGGCCACATCGCGGCGGTGGGCTACGACCTGTACGCCCAGCTCATCCAGGAGACCATTCGCGAGCTCAAGGGCGAGCCATTGGAAGTCGCGGTGGATCCGGTCATCCGCCTGCGCGCCGAGGGGTTCATCCCCGAGAGCTACGTCCCCGACCCCACCCTCCGCCTGAACCTCTACAAGCGCCTCCTGGCCATCCCGGATGCCGAGCGCCTCCGGGACTTCGCCGAGGAGCTTCACGACCGCTTCGGCCCGGTGCCACCGGAGGCGCGGTGGCTGCTCACGGTGGTGGATCTCAAGATCCAGGCCCGGGCCCTGCGGGTGCGGGAGATTGACGCGCGCCGGGAAGCCATCCGGCTCACCTTCGCGCCGGAGCCGCCGATCCTGCCCGAGACCATCCTGGCCCTGCTCAGGTCGGAACGGGGGCGGCTCACGTACCTCCCCGAGGAGGCGCTGGAGTACCGGACCGGCGGGAGCACGCCGGAGGCCCGCGTGGAAGCGGCCAGAAAGCTGTTGCAAAGACTCCAGGCCGGTGCTAGGGTCGCCTGACCCCAGCCGGAAGAATCTTTCCTCCTGACACGACGAACGAAGGAGTGACACGTGCACAGCATGGCATGGAAGCGCCTCCTCGTGGCCGCCGGGTGCGTCCTGGCCGTGGCCGCGTGCGGGAAGGGTGGGGGCGAGGGCACGGCCCAGGGCCCGGTGGTCCTGAAGGTGAATGACAAGGCCTACACGGCGGCGGATGTGGAACGGGAGATCACCCAGGAACTCCGGCGCGCCCCGCGAGAGATGCAGCAGTACCTGGCCAGCAAGGAGGGGCAGAAGCAGTTCCTGGATCGGCTGGTCCGCCGGGAACTCCTGCTGCAGGAGGCGGAGAAGCAGAAGGTCGGGGAGCGCCCCGAGGTGGCGGAGCAGGTGGCGGCCCTCCGGCGGGATCTGATGGTCCGTGCCCTGCTCCAGGAGGAGATCGGCGCCAGGGTCAAGGTGGAGGACAAGGACGTCCAGGAGTACTTCACGGCGCACCCGGAGGAGTTTTCGGGCGACCAGGTCCGCGTCCGCCACATCCTGGTCAGTACCGAAGAGGAGGCGCGGTACGTCCTGGAGCGCGTGAAGAAGGAGCCGTTCGAGGAGGTGGCAAAGCAGGTGTCCAAGGATACCGCCACCGCGAGCAAGGGAGGGGACCTGGATTACTTGCGGCGGGAACAGATGTTCCCAGATTTCGCCAAGGCCGCCTTCGCCCTGAAGCCGGGGGAGGTGAGCGGCGTGGTGAGGACGCCCTTTGGATACCATATCATCAAGCTCGTGGATCGGAAGAAAGGCCAGCCGTTCACGTATGAGCAGGTCAAGGAGCAGCTGCGCCGGCGGCTCCTGGACGAGCGGCAGAACCAGCGGTACCAGGAGTGGGTGAAGGGGCTGGAGGTCGCGGCCAAGGTCACCCGCGACGAATCACTGCTCCCCGTGGGGAAGCTGACGCCGTCCTCTCCCGACGCCGTCGGCCCGGGCGCCGGGGATGGGAAGGGCGGATCCAAGCTGTGAGGCGAATCATGCGCAGTGCGGAACGAGGCATTGGACTCACGCTAGCCCTCATCTTGCTGGCGGCTCTGGCTTGGGCCCAGAATCCTGCGGCTGGCGGCCAGCGCGGGGAGCAGTCTGGGGGAGTGGTGCTGGACCGCGTGGTGGCCGTGGTCAACGATGAGGCGCTCACGCTGAGCGAAATTCAGGAGGAAGGCCAGCCGGTGGTCCGGAAGATCTTCCAGGATTTCGTCGGGCCAGAGCGGGAGCGGCGTCTGGAGGACGCTCAGAAGCGGCTGCTGGATGACCTGATTGATCGCCGGCTGATCTACCAAGTGGCAAAGCGGGAGGGGATGTTGCCATCGGAGGCCGAAGTCAACGGGGCCATCGAGGAGCTCAAGCGGAACAACAAGGTCACCGACGATGCCCAGTTCCGCGCCATGCTGAAGTCCGAGGGGCTCACCCTGGAGCAGGTCCGGCGGACCGTCGGGGAGCGCCTGGCCATCGGCCGCCTTCTGGCGCGGCAGATACGCTCGGCGATCATCATCAATGAAGACGAGATGGTGAAGTACTACCAGGCGAACCAGGAGAAGTTCCAGCGCGTTCCTCAGGCGGAAATCCGCCACATCCTCTTCCCCGTTCCGCCGGGGGCGGACGAAGCGGTGGTCCGCGCCCGCGCGGAAGAGGCGCGGGCGAAGATTGAAGCAGGGGCGGACTTCGCGAAGATCGGGGAGCAATATTCCCCGTCCTCTGGAGCGTCGGGGGACGAGGTGATAACTGTCCACCGCGGCGAGTTGGCCCCCGAGATCGAAGCCCCGGCCTTCAGCCTGCCGGCGGGTGGCGTGAGCCCCCTCATCCGGACGGAGTCGGGATACCACCTGATCAAGGTGGAGCGTGTCCAGACCGAGCCGGTGGCGCCCTACACCGAGGTGCGGGATTCCATCCGGGACCAGTTGTTCCAGGAGAAGTTCGAGGCGAAACGGAAGGAGTGGCTGGCGGGCGTCCGCTCCCGGGCCTTCATCCAAGTGCTGATGCAGCCGGGAGATCTGCAGGCCCAGTCCGCAAAACCGTAGGGCAACATCACCTGGCCTGCGGTGGCCGGCCGTCGCTCATTTAACCCCGCCTGGTAGGCCTCGGCCTCGGGGGCCACGCAATACAGCAGCGCCGAAAACCCCTATCCTCAGACCGTATAAGCCCTCTCCAGCAGCCAGCCATGAGTGCCCAGGCGGTACCCCGGCCCCCAGAGGGCCTTTCAGCCCTCAAGTCCGTACCGGGCTGGGGTTTCCCTGTCTCGCCTCGCGCGGAAAACCCCTTGTTTTCCCAACGCCGGCCATGGTATTCAGCGCTTATCTCGAACGCGCTTGAAAGGGCCTGGAACGTTTGGCCGGGGGAATATCATGGGCTATGCGTCTTTGTTGAAACCGCGAGCTGAAACGCTTGCCGGCGAGATCGAAGGCATTATTGACTTAGCCAACCTTGCCGAGTCCCGTCGTCGGAAGCTGGAGGCCAGGCCTGACCTTCTTGCTCATCGCCGGGTCGCAGTCAGCCGGGGGCGCGCCCAAACCCATCCTCCTGGGCCGGCCGGCAGCCGCCTCTACAAGCACGGCGGCCTCTCGTTGATGGAAATGCTGACGCCGTGGATTGTTCTGGAGTCAGCGGGAAGAGCCGCGTGACCATTGAGACTGACATCCAGCGTCTCCTCGCCCAGCCTGAGGGGCAATTCCTCGAGCGAAAGAGTTGCTACGATCGCTCCGGCGGTGGCCTCCGCCGAAGGAAGCCCGCGGA